>NZ_JBQCUK010000011.1:0-69403 GCF_051963335.1 Neisseria sp. P0004.S004 | reverse complement strand
AACTTCGGCACACCGTCCCGGCAACTAAAAATTCTGCGGGATTGGTGTGGAATTTAGGGCTAATCTACGTCAGCCCCAAATATTAAGGAAGTAGAAAGGCCGTCTGAAAAACATTCCAGACGGCCTTTCTGCTTTTAAAACAGAGTAATAACCCAACTTACGCAACCATAAAGACTGAATACCAACTTTTCAATCATGCTATTCAAATTTATTTGAACGATTTTTACTGGCCAGCCAACCTTAACAATCACTATTAAAATGCGCGCCGATGTTTTGCCGCCTTGCGTATGCGGCTTGGGCGACGGCGAGGCTGCATTCGAGCAGATTGCGGTCTTCGTATTCGGACGCGGTGCGCGGCGCGGTTTGGTTTTGCTTCCAAAGCCGCAGTTGGGCGATGGCGTGGCGCAGGCCGGTATCGTTGCGGAGGATGCCCAGATGGCGTTGGTTGAACGCTTGCAGGGCGGGGCGGCTGAATGTGTTTTGGAGGTCGTCTGAAAAGATGCCTGCTTCAGCGAGGGGGTTTTCAGACGACCTTTGGGACGATACGGTTTGGAATGCTTGTCCGTCCGCGATGGTTTGGGCGGCAAGTCTGGCAGTAACGACGCATTCGAGCAGGGAGTTGCTGGCGAGGCGGTTGGCTCCGTGCAGCCCTGTGCAGGCGGTTTCGCCTAAGGCGTAGAGCTGCGGCAGGGAGGTTCTGCCGCAAGGGTCGGTTTGGATGCCGCCGCAGGTATAGTGTTGCACGGGGCGGACCGGGATGGCTTGGCGCGTGATGTCCAAGCCGCATTGGGATAAACAGTGTCGATGGATGGACGGAAAATGCTGACGGACGAACGCTGCGGGTTGATGGCTGATGTCGAGCGAGACGAAGTCTTGCGTTTGTTTGGCGATTTCGGCGGCGATGGCGCGGGCAACGATGTCGCGCGGCGCGAGTTCGGCGCGGCGGTCGTAATGCGGCATAAACCGTTCGCCCGCTTGGTTGGTCAGGATGCCGCCTTCGCCACGCACAGCTTCGGAAATCAGGAAGGTGCGACCGTTTTCAGACGGCCTTGCCAAGCCTGTAGGGTGGAATTGGATAAATTCGAGGTTTTCGACTACGCAGCCTGCGCGTATCGCCATGGCGATGGCGTCGCCCGTGCATTCGGGCGGCGTGGTGGTGGTGGCGTAAATCTGTCCCAAGCCGCCGCTTGCGAGTACGGTATGGCGGGCGTGGATGCGGTAGGTTTCTTGCGTTCGGCGGTCGAGGACGGTCAGTCCGCATGCCGCGCCTGATTCGGTTTGAACGTCCAACGCCATCTGCCGCTCGTAAACGCGGATGTTCGGACGGCAGCGTATTTGGGCAATCAGGCTCTGCATGACGGCTTCGCCCGTGTAGTCGGCGACGTGGGCGATTCGGCGGCAGGTATGCCCGCCTTCGCGCGTCAGGTGCAGGTCGTTATTATTTTGGTCGAACGCCACGCCCTGCGCCAGCAGCCATTCGATTGCCGGTTTGCCCTGCGACAGGATGGTGCGGACGGCGGCTTCGTCGCACAAGCCCGCGCCCGCTTCCAAGGTATCGGCAACGTGTTTTTCGATGTCGTCCTCTCCCGACCACGCCGCCGCAATCCCGCCTTGCGCATGACGGCTGGCGGTGTCGTCCAGCCGGTTCTTGCACAAAATGACGATGCGGAACGATTCAGGCAGCGACAGGGCGAGCGTCAGCGCCGCCAGCCCGTTTCCGGCAATCAATACGTCGCAATCGGTTTGCATGGTGTTGTCCTTGTTTGAAAGGTCGTCTGAAACGGTATAGTGGATTAAATTTAAACCAGTACGGCGTTGCCTCGCCTTAGCTCAAAGAGAACGATTCTCTAAGGTGCTGAAGCACCAAGTGAATCGGTTCCGTACTATCTGTACTGTCTGCGGCTTCGTCGCCTTGTCCTGATTTAAATTTAATCCACTATAATATGGACGGCAAATCAGGCGGGGCCCATGCCGTTGAACACATCTTTTTTCTTCAGCCCTGCCGCGAAGTCGAGCATACGCTGCAAAGGCAGTTTGGCGGCTTCGCCCAGCTTTCTGTCCAACAGGATTTCGTTGTGTCCGCTTGTCAGGGCGTGTTTGATGCCGCCCAGCGAATTCATCGCCATCCACGGGCAGAACGCGCAGCTTTTGCAGCTTCCGCCGTTGCCCGCCGTCGGGGCGGCGATAAATTCTTTGTCGGGCGCCTGCTTTTGCATTTCGTGCAGGATGCCCAAATCGGTTGCCACGATGAATTTTTTTTCGGGACGCGATACAGCGGCTTTAAGCAGTTTGCTGGTCGAACCGACCACGTCGCCCAGTTCGATGACGCTTTGCGGCGATTCGGGATGAACCAGCACCACCGCATCGGGGTGTTCCGCCTTCAACGCCGCCAATTCCTGCCCTTTAAATTCGTTGTGGACAATGCACGAACCCTGCCACAACAGCATATCCGCGCCTGTTTCGCGGCGGATGTAGTCGCCGAGGTGGCGGTCGGGTCCCCAAATCAGCTTCTCGCCGCGCGATTTCAGATACGACACGATTTCCAACGCCACCGAAGACGTGACCACCCAGTCGGCACGCGCTTTCACGGCGGCGGAAGTGTTGGCGTACACCACCACCGTGCGGTCGGGGTGTTGGTCGCAAAACGCCGAAAACGCTTCTTCCGGGCAACCCAAATCCAAAGAACATTCTGCTTCCAAATCAGGCATCAGCACCGTTTTTTCAGGGCAGAGGATTTTCGCGCTCTCGCCCATGAAGCGCACACCTGCCACCACCAATGTATCGGCTTCGTGTTCCGCGCCGAAGCGCGCCATCTCCAGCGAATCGCCCACGCATCCGCCCGTTTCCAAAGCCAAATCCTGAATCAGCGGATCGACGTAATAATGCGCCACCAAGACCGCGTTTTTCTCCTTCAACAAAGCCTTGATTTCATCTTTCAGACGGCCTGCCGTCTCGCGGTCGGGCGTGTCGGCAACCTTCGCCCACGCCTGACGGATTTGGCAGGCGGAAGTCGGCGTCTGAATGAGGGGCATATCGTAGTCGAACGAGCGGCGGGCGGCGGTTTGCATGATGTTTCCTTATGGCTGTTTTTTCAGACGGCATAAAGGTTTGCCGTCTATGTTTCAAATAGTTTTTATATTATGCTCAACTTGAGTATAATATGCAAGGTCGTCTGAAAACCGCTTTGGTTTACAATAAGGTTTTCTCTTGAATGAAAGCCACGCATGGATGCCTATCCTGAAACAGCAGCCAATACGCAAAGTATCGTCGAGCTGGTTCCTGTACTGATCGCCATTACAAACGGCAGCTTGAGGGTTTTGACCGTTGCCCAAGGAGCGCTGCTGCCCAACGGCCTGCTTGCTCCGCTTCGCCACTCCTTGCAGGCAGGGGTCAGGATGTGGGTCGCCAAGCAGACATCTCAGCCCATGGGCTATGTGGAACAGCTTTACACCTTTGTCGATACGCGCCGTCAAAACGAGCAAGGCCTGCCTGTCTTGTACGTCAGCTATCTGGGGCTGGTGCGCGAGGCCGCCGACAGCATCCTGCACCCGGATGCGAAATGGCAGGACTGCTACGGCTATTTCCCGTGGGAAGATTTGCGTACCGACGGCGGGCAGCGCGACGCCATCGTCAGCCGCCTGCGCATTTGGGCAAACTCGGCGGACACGGAGGAAGTGCGCCAAAAGCGGCTCAAGCGCATTCATTTGTGCTGGGGGGTCGAGCCGGAAAACTGGTCGGAAGAATATGTTTTACAACGCTATGAAATGCTGTATGAAAGCGGCCTGATAGCGGAAGCCGCCGAGCCGCAGGCAAACTTCGACTTCGCGCTAACGGGGCAGCCCATGCGCCACGACCACCGCCGCGTGCTGGCGACCGCCCTGTCCCGCCTGCGCGCCAAAATCAAATACCGCCCCGTGATTTTCGAACTGATGCCGCCCGAATTTACGCTGCTGCAACTGCAAAACAGCGTCGAAGCCATCAGCGGCAGATTGCTGCACAAGCAAAACTTCCGCCGCCAGATTCAGCAGCAAAACCTCATCGAGCCGTCGGATACCGGCGTATCGGGCAGCAAAGGCCGCCCCGCGCAGCTTTACCGCTTCCGCGACGACGTCCTGCCCGACAGGCTGATTTCGGACATCGGACTGCCGCTGGGCAGCCGTTAGCCCGTTTTCAGACGGCCTCAAATGAAGTTTTACCCTTGCCGCAACACCAATATTTTTCAACAAAGGAAACCCCATGTCGTCTGAAAACACCCTCTTCCCCCTGCCCGACACCCTGTTGCGCCCCATGGTCGAACAAGCCCTGAGCGAAGATTTGGGCAGGCGCGGCGACATTACGTCCGCCGCCGTCATCGCGCCCGACAAAACCGCCAAACTCTTCCTCGTCAGCCGCGAAGACGGCGTCATCGCCGGCATGGACTTGGCGCGCCTCGCCTTTCAGACGATGGATCCATCCGTCCGTTTCCAAGCTGAAATCCAAGACGGACAAGCCGTTCACGCAGGTCAGACGCTTGCTAGCGTTGATGGAAACGCCCGCGCGCTGCTCGCCGCCGAACGCACTGCACTCAATTACCTCACACACTTGAGCGGCATCGCCACCGCTACCGCTCGCGCAGTAGCCGAAGTTGCCGGTTACAATGTGGACATCGTATGCAGCCGCAAAACCATCCCCCTGCTGCGCGTCCTGCAAAAATACGCCGTCAGGGCGGGCGGCGGCGTAAACCACCGCATGGGCTTGGACGACGCCGTGCTCATCAAAGACAACCATCTTGCCTATTGCGACAGCATCGCCCAAGCCGTGCAGCAGGCAAAACAGGCGGTCGGACCGTTGACCTGCGTGGAAATCGAAGTGGACACGTTGGCACAACTGGACGAAGCTATCGCGGCGGGTGCGGAACGGATTTTGCTGGATAACATGGACGACGAAACCTTGAAAGAAGCCGCAAACCGCTGCCACACGCAAACCGCCCACCCCCACACCGTCTATTGCGAAGCATCGGGCGGCATCGGCTTCGACCGCCTGAAGCGCGTGGCGCAAACCGGCGTGGATGGCATCGCCCTCGGCTATCTGACCCACAGTAGCCGCTCGTTGGACATAGGTTTGGATTTCATGGCTTAAGTTCGAGTTGGCTATAAAAAAGCAAAGGCCGTCTGAAATTTCAGACGGCCTTTAATATTACCCATCAACCCAATGTAACCATTTCAATCTGCTCCATACTTCTGCCCAAGAAGCGTTCGCCGATGGTACGGAAGCGCAGGGGGATGTCGCTAACATAGAAGCGGTAATCCGGATTGTCGTTTTCCGTGTTCAGCAAACCTGCTTGCGCCAAGGCTTTGGCGGTGGATTCGGCGGTGGTAATGGCGGAATCGACCAAGGTAACGTTTTGCGCTTCACGGCCGATAAGCGGTTTGAGCAGTGGGAAGTGGGTACAACCCAACACTAGCGTGTCGATGTCGTCAGCCAAAAGCGGCTTGAGATATTCGCGCACGGTCAGGCGGGTGACTTCGTGATCGAGCCAGCCCTCTTCCACCAATGGCACAAGCAGGGGCGCGGCTTGCGTGCGCACCAGCGTGTCGTTGTTTTGCGAATGGATGGCGCGTGCGTAGGCGTTGCTGTTGACGGTGGTATTGGTCGCGATAATACCGATTCGGTTGTTTTTGGTGGTTTGCAAAGCGGCTTCCGCGCCGGCGGAGATGACGTCCAATACGGGCATATTGCCTGCTTTTTGGCGGATTTTTTGTCCGGCAACGGCGGCAATGGTGTTGCACGCAATGACGAGTGCCTTGACATCGTTTTCCAGCAGGAAATCGACAATCTGCATGGCGAAGGTTTCGATGGTGGCGCGGGATTTGGTGCCGTAGGGAACGCGTGCGGTATCGCCGAAATAGATGATGTTTTCCATCGGCAGGCGTTCCATCAGGGCGCGGACGTTGGTCAAGCCGCCGACGCCGGAATCAAATACGCCGATGGGGCGTTGTTTGCTGGTACTCATGGTTAATTTCTTCAATATAAAGTCGAGGCCGTCTGAAACCGTTTTTCAGACGGCCTGAAGGTTAAACATATTCTTTTTTATCGTTTTCCATCCAAGCCTGATGCGAGCAAACCCACAACAGTACGATACCGCACACGGTCGAGCTCAACATCATACCGGCCATTACCAAGGCAGAACCATTATGCAGCCAAGTCGTTGCCATACCGACCGATGCGCCGATGAGGGATTGGAACACGCCCAAAACGGCATTTGCGCTGCCGCCCTCTTCGCTGAAATAGCCCATAAAGCAGGCCTGAGTGTTCGCACCGACCAAGCCTTGCGTACCGACTGAAAACATCACGCACAACACCAAAGCCCACAAAGGCGGCAAAGACAGCAACAACACCAAAACAGCCATCAGCAAATTGGCGACGAATTGGACGATAATGCCCCATTTGAGGATGTTTTGCGGATGCGTACCGGTTTTCAAACGCCACGCGGTAACGCGGTTAAACGACATCATGGTAATGATATTGAGCGCAAATATCCAAGCATATTGGTTTGGCGAAGCATGATACAGTTGTTGGTACACGAACGACGATTCGGTCAAAAAGGCAAACATCGAACCGAAACTGAAAGCTTGGAAAAACAAATAGCCCATCGCGGCACGCGTTCTCAAAACGCGTTTAAACCTACCGGCCACCACGCCGAACACGTCCATGCTGATTTTGCCTTTTTGGTGCGGCTTGGGCAGGAAATACCACATCAAACCCCAAAGCAGCAGCGAATAGCAGGCCAGAAAACCGAAAATCATGCGCCAGCCGCCCAAATTCTGCAAGCCCGCACCAATCATCGGCGCCATCAGCGGCACAATCATCAAAATAATGCCGATTAAGGCAAACATCTGCGCGGCTTTGCGTCCGGAATAATAATCGCGCACCATCGCGCCGGAAATTACCACGGTCATCCCTGCGCCAAACGCCTGCACGGCACGCAAGTTCAGCAGCTGCTCGACATTATTCACCATCGTCAAACCGACAACGGCGGCAAAGTAAATGCTCAAGCCCACCAAGGCGACAGGTTTGCGGCCTTTAATATCCGAAACCGAACCGCCGACCACCTGGCCAAACGCCACGCCAAACATAAAAAAGCTCAGGCTTTGCTCAATGCGGTGGATGTCCGAACCCAGCGACTTTGCCATTTCGGGAATTGCAGGCAGATAGGCATCGACAGAAAACGGCATCAGCGCGACCAACATCGCCATCAGCACGGCCATGGTTTTTTCGCCCAACGGGGCTTGTTGTGCAGTCATTCCGATTTTCGCTTTCGTAACAAATATTCAAAAAACAAAGAAAACAACCGCCTTGTCAGACGGTTGCGGGTTGGATGGAATTATAGCAGATTTCAACCCCGTCCAATCACTGCACAAAAACCTTTGCAAAACTTAAGGCCGTCTGAAACTTCGCTTAGTTGAATCCCCCCGCCGCAAACGTTAAAATGCTTGTTTTTTAAGACAACACATTGTTTCACATCACGGATTCTAAGGAATAATCATGACTACATTTCAAATTGCACGTACCGACGGGAAAACGCTCGAAATCCAAGGCAAAATGGCCAACCGCCACGGCTTGATCGCCGGTGCGACCGGTACGGGTAAAACCGTTACCCTGCGCCGCATGGCGGAAGCCTTCAGCAGCGAAGGCGTCCCCGTATTCTTAGTCGATGTCAAAGGCGATTTGTCGGGCATCGCGCAAGCCGGTGCCAACAGCGGCAAAGTGGGCGAACGCATCGCCGAGTTTGATTTGGGCGAGCAATGGCTGCAAAGTTTCCCCGTGCGCTTTTGGGATGTTTACGGCGAAACCGGTATCCCCGTACGCGTAACCGTTTCCGAAATGGGCCCTATGCTTTTGGCCCGTCTGATGAATCTGAACGACACGCAAGAAGGCCTGCTCAACCTCGTGTTCAAAGTTGCCGACGACAGAGGCTGGCACATTCTGGACTTGAAAGACCTGCGCAGCATGCTGAAACACGTTTCCGACCACGCTTCGGAATACCGCACGCAATACGGCAACGTTTCCGCCGCCAGTATCGGTGCGATTCAGCGTCAGCTTTTGACGCTGGAGAACGAAGGTGCAGAAAAATTCTTCGGCGAACCTTCCCTCAACCTGCAAGACTGGATGCAGACCGACAACGGCAAAGGCGTCATCAACATCCTCAATTCCGAAAAACTGATGCGCTCGCCGCGTATGTACAGCGCGTTTTTGCTGTGGATGCTGGCAGAATTGTTTGAAACCCTGCCCGAAGTCGGCGATTTGGATAAACCGAAATTCGTGATGTTCTTCGATGAAGCGCATTTGATGTTCGACAATGCCGCCAATGCACTGGTCGAACAAATCGAACAAGTCGTGCGCCTGATCCGCTCCAAAGGCGTGGGCGTATATTTCGTCACCCAAAACCCGCTCGATTTGCCCGACACCATCCTAGGACAGCTCGGCAACCGCGTACAACACGCCCTGCGCGCCTTCACGCCGCGCGACCAAAAAGCAGTCAAAGCCGCTGCCGAAACCTTCCGCAGCAACCCAAACATCAAAGTTGCCGAAGCGATTGCCGAACTGGGCGTTGGCGAAGCACTCGTTTCCTTCCTCGACGAAAAAGGTATGCCCGAACCGGTAGAACGCGCTCTCGTCCTGCCGCCGCAATCTTCCTTAACCCCGCTTGCCGCCGAAGAGCGCAACCGTTTGTTCCAAAACGACGATTTGTATCCGACCTACAAAGACATGGTGGACAACTATTCCGCCTTTGAAGCCTTAGCCGAAGCAGACAGCCAAGCAGCCGCTGAAAAAGAAGCCGCAAATGCTGCCAAAGAGCAGGAAAAAGCACAAAAAGCCGCAGAAAAAGAAGCTGCCAATGCCGATCCCGGCATCCTCGGCGGACTGATCGGCGGTTTGAGTGGCGGACGTAAAAAATCCGGCCAAGGTTTGGGCTACAACGTTGCCGACGCCATCGGCAGCCAAATCAACCGCCAAGTAACCAACGCCATTTCACGCAGCGTAATGGGCATTATTAAAAATATGTTTAAATAATTACCCTGCAAATATAAAAGGCCGTCTGAAAATCAATTTCAGACGGCCTTTTTATTCATCAATCCAATTAGTTCTTCATCGACTGCACCGGCGCAGGAATCCTGCCGCCTCGGTTGACGAACACTTCGCACGAACCTTCTTTAACCGGCATTACAGGCGCGTAGCCCAGCAGGCCGCCGAACTCGACGCTTTCGCCGACGGTTTTGCCGGTAACCGGAATGATGCGCACGGCGGTGGTTTTGCTGTTGATCATGCCGATAGCGGCTTCGTCGGCGATGATGCCGGAAATGGTATGAGCAGGCGTGTCGCCGGGAACGGCAATCATGTCTAAACCAACGGAGCAAACGGCGGTCATCGCTTCGAGTTTATCCAGTGTCAACACACCAGCTTCGGCAGCGGCAATCATGCCTTCGTCTTCGGAAACGGGGATAAACGCGCCGCTCAAACCTCCAACCGCGCTGGAAGCCATCATGCCACCTTTTTTCACGGCATCGTTCAGCAATGCCAAGGCAGCCGTCGTGCCGTGCGTACCGCAGACGCTCAAACCCATCTCTTCAAGAATGCGTGCCACCGAGTCGCCGACGGCAGGGGTTGGTGCCAACGACAAGTCAAGAATACCAAACGGGATATTCAGCATTTTTGAGGCTTCGCGACCGATGAGTTCGCCCACGCGGGTAATTTTAAAAGCGGTTTTCTTCACTACTTCCGCAACTTCGGTCAGCGTTGTTGCATCTGAATTTTCCAACGCGGCTTTTACGACACCCGGGCCGGAAACGCCGACATTGATAACGGCATCCGCTTCGCCCGAACCGTGGAACGCACCCGCCATAAACGGATTGTCTTCCACTGCATTACAGAACACGACGATTTTCGCGCAGCCGAAACCTTCGGGCGTGATTTCAGCCGTGCGTTTAATGGTTTCGCCTGCCAGCTTGACCGCATCCATATTGATACCCGCGCGCGTACTGCCGATATTGATGGAGCTGCACACGATATCGGTGGTTTTCATCGCTTCGGGAATGGAACGGATCAGTACTTCGTCCGAAGGCGACATGCCTTTTTGCACCAGCGCGGAAAAACCGCCGATAAAAGACACGCCGATGGCTTTGGCTGCCTTGTCCAAAGTTTGCGCTACGCTGACGTAAGAATCGGCTTTGGTCGCCGCCGCGATTTGGGCAATCGGCGTAACGGAAATGCGCTGATTCACAATCGGCACGCCGTATTTGGCAGACAGATATTTTGCCGTTGCCACCAAGTCTTTGCCGACCGTAGTGATTTTGTTGTAAATGTTTTGGTTCAATACATTGATGTCGCTGCTGATGCAGTCGTGCAAATCAATGCCGATGGTAATGGTGCGGACGTCAAAATTCTGGTCGGCAACCATTTTGACGGTTTCTAAAATCTCGCCGGATTGAATACTCATGGCTCTCCCTCCGACTTAAATACGGTGCATGGCTTGGAAGATTTCTTCGTTTTGCATGCGGATATCAAGCGCGAATTTTTTGCTCTCTTCCGCAAACAAATCCAAAACTTCTTGACGCGATTTAGCACATTTTGAGGTGTCCACCAAAATAATCATGGTAAAAAAATCGTCCATCAGCTGTTGGCTGATGTTGAGAATATTGATTTGGTTTTCCGCTAAAATTTTGGAAACGTCGTACACAATGCCCACACGGTCTTTGCCGATGACGGTGATGACTGAATTGTTCATAACGCGGTTTCTCCTGATAGGATATTTGAAAAGTGTTGACAATTATAACACTCAGGCCGTCTG
Organism: Neisseria sp. P0004.S004; assembly: GCF_051963335.1. Lineage (NCBI taxonomy): Bacteria > Pseudomonadati > Pseudomonadota > Betaproteobacteria > Neisseriales > Neisseriaceae > Neisseria > Neisseria sp. P0004.S004. The sequence continues at coordinate 58,575 of NZ_JBQCUK010000011.1, read as the reverse complement.
AAAAACTGTTTCAGACGGCCTGAGTATTCAAATTTCAATGTTCATTATCGCCCTGCTTTCAAAGCCTGCCACAAGCGAACGCTGAGTTTGCTCGCATCGGTTGATTTGGGAGAGACGATGAAGCTTTTTTCCATCAATTCCTTACTTGGGAAAATCGATTCGTCAGAGGTGTATTTTTCATCCATCAAATCCCGCGCCGGACGACTGGCCGGAGCATAAGTCACATAGTTGCCGTTTTTGGCCGCCGTTTCCGGGTTAAGCGTGTGATTGATGTATTTGTGTGCATTAGCCACGTTTTGCGCATCACGCGGAATCATCAGCGAATCCACCCAAATACCAACGCCGCTTTTCGGTGTCAATACTTCGATTTCTACGTCGTTTCCGGCTTCTTTGGCACGGGTTTTGGCAATATTGAGGTCGCCGCCATAGCCTACCGATACGCAAAGATTACCGGCAGCCATGTCGTCAATATAGCCGGACGAGGTAAAGCGTTTGATGTCGGGACGCACTTTTTTCATCATATCGACGGCGGCTTTGATGTCCTCAGGGTTTTCACTGTTCGGGTCTTTGCCCAAATAATGCAAAGCCAAAGGAATCTGCTCGATGGCGCTGTCAAAATAGCTGATGCCGCAGGATTTCAGTTTTCGGGTGTATTCAGGGTTGAACACCAAATCCCATTCGTTTTCAGGCAGCTTGTCCGTACCCAAAGCCTTTTGAACCTGCTGCTTGTTAATCGCCAGCGTATTGATGCCCCAGAAATAAGGGACGGCATATTCGTTGCCCGGATCGACGGTTTCCATCATTTTCAACAAATCGGGATCGATATTGGCGTAATCGGGAATTTGCGATTTGTCGATTTTTTGATATGCGCCGGCTTTAATCTGACGGCCGACATTGGCAATAGACGGCGCAACCAGGTCATAACCCGACTTGCCGGTCAGCAGCTTGGCTTCCAGCGCTTCGTTGCTGTCGTAGTAATCGTAGCGGACGTTGATATGCGTTTTGTTTTCAAACGCAGACAGCGTGGCCGGATCGACATAATCCGACCAGTTGTAGATATTGAGTTTATCGGTTTGGGAAGAGGAAGTTTGCGATGCGGAAGATTCTGCGGCGGTTCCTTGTCCGTCGCTGCACGCAGTCAAGACGAGGCTCACGATTGCCGCCGCCATCAAAGATTTTTTCATGGTTTCAGACCTTTTGTTCGGGGGGTAAAAATATTGCAGCGGTGGCAGATGCCACTTACAAAAGGGAAACTGTGGGGGCGGCCGGCATGTGTCCTTTGCCCTTGATTCAGCAAGGTTCGCATTAAACGGCAAAAAGCTTTTGAATGCAAGACCTTAAAGCAGAAAAAATTCTCCCTTTTCAGACGGCCTGAAGCTATGGTTTTATTCATAAACAACATTTTTTCAGAAACGGTTTCATGCCGTCTGGAAAAAACTGTGTGCTTATTCAGACGGCCTCAAGATTTGTCAAAACCGCCCAATTTGTGGGAAAATTGCACGATTGAATTTAATGAAGGGCGACCCCGTGTTAGACAGAGAAGGCTATCGCCCCAATGTCGGTATTATCCTGATTAACGAACGTAACGAAGTCTTTTGGGGCAAACGCGTACGCGAACATTCTTGGCAGTTTCCGCAAGGCGGCATCAAGCCGGGCGAAAGCCCTGAGACCGCCATGTACCGCGAGTTGTACGAAGAAGTCGGCCTGCTGCCGCAACATGTCAAAATTATCGGCCGCACGCGCGACTGGCTGCGCTATGACGTGCCCAGCCACTGGGTGCGCCGCGAATGGCGCGGTTCGTATCGCGGACAAAAACAGATTTGGTATCTTTTGCGTTTGGTCGGCCGCGACAGCGACGTCAACCTCCGCGCCTGCCACCATCCTGAATTTGACGGCTGGCGCTGGCACCAATACTGGGCGCCGGTTGACGAAGTCATCGACTTCAAGCGCGGCGTGTATTTGGGCGCATTGACCGAACTTTCCCGTTTCTTGCGCGGCATAGAAAGCTATGAAGAATTTATCCGTCGCAATCCAATAGAAAACCTATAACCCCAACGCTTTCAGGCCGTCTGAAAGCGTTGTTTTTCTTCCTTTCAGACGGCCTTTACATTATTCCTATGGCTAAAAACAATCAATACAGCGAATCCAGCATTACCGTCCTCAAAGGTTTGGAGCCGGTCAAAGAACGTCCCGGCATGTACACCCGTACCGACAGCCCGACCCATATCTGTCAGGAAGTGATTGATAACGCGGCGGACGAGGCGTTGGGCGGTTTCGCAACTGAAATTGACGTGCAAATTCATGAAGACGGTTCGCTTTCCGTACGCGACAACGGCCGCGGCATTCCCGTCGGCCTGCACCCTGAAGAAGGCGTACCCGTAGTCGAACTCGTGTTCACCCGTCTGCACGCAGGTGGCAAGTTCAATAAAAAAGACGGCGGCAGCGCGTATGCCTTTTCGGGCGGTCTGCACGGCGTCGGCGTATCCGTGACCAACGCCCTCTCCACCCGCCTTGAGGTAACGGTCAAACGCGAAGGCAAAATCCACCGCATCGTCTTTTCCGGTGGCGACGTCATTGAACCTTTGACTGAAGTGGGCAAATGCGCCGTCAAAGACAGCGGCACCGAAGTGCGCGTGTGGCCGGACGGCAAATATTTTGAAAGCCCGAATTACAGCATTCCCGAACTCGAACGCCTGCTGCGCGCCAAAGCCGTACTGCTGCCGGGCGTGCGCGTTTCTCTGACCCGTCCGGTTAAAGGCGAAGACGAAGCATACACCCAAACTTGGCACTACCCGGACGGCCTGAAAAGCTATCTGACCGACCTGATTGCCGATGCGCAAGAAGCTGTGCCTATCTTCTCTTGCGAAAACTACATTTCAGACGGCCACAACGGCGATTTCAGCATCGGCGAAGGTGCTGCGTTTGCCCTGACTTGGCTGGAAGAAGGCTCATGCGCCAACGAAAGCTACGTCAACCTCATCCCTACTCCGTTGGGCGGCACGCACGAAGCAGGCTTGAAACAAGCCGTGTTCAACGCGGTCAACAACTTCATCAATCTGCACAACCTCCTACCGCGCGGCGTGAAAGTGCAAAGCGACGACGTGTTCGGCAAAACCGCCTTCGTCCTCTCCGCCCGCGTCCTCGACCCGCAGTTCCAAGGTCAGACCAAAGACAAACTGACCAACCGCGACGCGTTGAAACTCGTTGCTACCGTGTCGGGCGACCCTTTGGAATTGTGGCTGAACCAAAACGTGGACTTCGGCAAAAAAATCGCCGAACTCGCCATCCGTCAGGCACAAGCGCGGATGCGTTCGGTTAAAAAGATTGAAAAGAAAAAAGGCAGCGGCGTCGCCGTCCTGCCCGGCAAACTGACCGACTGCGAAAGCGAAGACATCCGCGAAAATGAACTCTTCCTCGTCGAAGGCGATTCCGCAGGCGGCTCCGCCAAACTCGCCCGCGACAAAGCCACACAAGCGATTTTGCCCCTGCGCGGCAAAGTGCTCAACAGCTTTGAAGTCCACCCTGACCAACTCTTCGGCAACGCCGAAATCCACGACATTTCCGTCGCCATCGGCGTTGATCCGCACGGCATCAACGACAATCCCGATTTAAGCGGCCTGCGTTACGGCAAAATCGCCATCTTGTCCGATGCCGACGTGGACGGCTCGCATATTCAGGTTTTGCTGTTGACCCTGTTCTACCGCCACTTCCCGAAACTGATTGCCGACGGACACATCTACGTCGCCCAGCCGCCGCTGTTCCGCGTCGATGTCAACGCACAAGGCAAGAGCAAACCCGCCCGCAAATTCTATGCCCTCGACCAAAACGAACTCGACAGCATTTTGGAGCGGCTGCAAAAAGAAGGCGTTAAAGAAACTGCCTATTCCATCAGCCGTTTCAAAGGCTTGGGCGAGATGAACCCCGACCAGCTCAAAGACACCACCATGCACCCCGACACCCGCCGCCTGTTGCAGGTACAAATCCCCGAAGGCGCAGATGACGAAACACGCGACATCTTCGTCAAACTGATGGGCAAAGGCGAAGCCGCCGCCCGCCGCGCATGGATGGAAAAAGAAGGCGATACGGCAGAATTGGATATTTAATCCATTGTTTCAATAGAATAAAGGCCGTCTGAAACTTTAAAAGTTTCAGACGGCCTTTTTTAAAACATAAGAAAATTAAGATTAAACAGTATTTCAATTTCAATACACTGTGGTTATTTACCTGTTTCTATTTTCGTGGCTTAATTGTGCCTTTATAAGACAAACAAAAAAGCACTGATATAATCAGTGCTTTTTAAATAATGGCGCGGCGGACGGGGCTCGAACCCGCGACCCCCGGCGTGACAGGCCGGTACTCTAACCAACTGAGCTACCACCGCGCATCCACTGTCAAAGACAATGAAAAGGAAAGTGGTGGGTGATGACGGAGTCGAACCGCCGACATTCTGCTTGTAAGGCAGACGCTCTACCAACTGAGCTAATCACCCGATAAGCCGACATTAAATCAAAAAATCAGATTACGCGCAAGGTTTTTATTTAAATAAAAACATATCCCATTGAAAGAATATAGAATATTTTATTTAACAATAAAAATAACCGTTATGCCCGTCTATCAATCGAAAATCAAATGCCCCAATTTATCCGCTTTAGTATGCAGATAACGCTCATTTTCCACATTTTCGCCGACATGTAATGCAATCCGTTCGACCACATTAATGCCGGAATCTTTCAACGTTTGAATTTTCTCAGGGTTATTAGTCAGCAACCTGACTTCACGAATATGCAGATAATCATAAATCTGCTTGGCCAAAGTAAAGTCGCGCGCATCCACAGGAAGGCCGAGTGCAACATTGGCCTCAACCGTATCCAAGCCTTGGTCTTGCAGACGATACGCACGGATTTTGTTTATCAAACCAATGCCCCTGCCTTCTTGGCGCAAATATACGATAACACCGCGCCCTTCTTTCTGAACAGCCTGCATTGCCGCTTGAAGCTGAGGGCCGCAATCACATTTCACCGAAAATAAAGCATCGCCGGTCAAGCACTCGGAATGGATACGTGACAACACAGGCAGGCCGTCTGAAACATCGCCCATCGTCAATGCGACATGTTCCTGCCCACCCTCTTCTTCGAAGCCGTGCATCGTAAATTCACCCCATTCCGTAGGCAAACGGCATGACGCGACAAACTTCAACGCGTTACTCATTTTCCGCTTCCTCGTTTTCAGCCACACCCAAGAGGTTTTTCAAAGGTTCTGCCAAGGCTAATGCAAGGGCAATCCAGGCCATCAACACTTCGTCAGGCGCACCGTCCTTGACATCAAATTCAGCATGTACCACGCCTAAAACTGCACCGCTGGGCATACAGACAGGAACAGAAATCTGACTCAAACCGGGATGATTGCGTTCGGCCGACAATTCACCAATTTCCTGCCAATACGCCACATTCTGACAAACATTCATCCAACCGCTTTGCGCCGTACGCACAGCCAAAAAAGCCTGCCCGGTCGGCTCATCAATTGGAATCACATTTTCCAACGGCACGCCCCAACGGCTCAGACGAACCAGCGACAACGCGCCATCTTTCGGAAACGCTGTATAAACCGCTGCACTTTTCAAATGCTCGGTGCGCTCGGCAACCGAATCCAAAGCCATAAAAATCTGTTTCAGCAACCATTCATGTTCGGCATCGACATAATCCGCCAACTGCCAACCATTTTCAGACGGCCACAAAATCGAACGCTCAACAGAAGCATTGCCCATTTTAATCACAGCCTGGGTAGTCAAATAAGCAACATGTATCTCATCCGCAGGCAACTTCAAACCTTGCGTCTGCAAAAAATCTTTAATCAATAAAGCAGGCATCAGCCCTTCCTCACCAAATGGAAAGTTGAGGCCGTCTGAAAACAAACCCTGCTTTCAGACGGCCGGAATAAGTCATTATATAAGGGATAAACCGACAAATTCAAGCAAACAAGACTTTGCGCCCCCATTAATCTTGTGTATAATCCACGGTTCAAATTAGTGCGGACGTGGCGAAATTGGTAGACGCACCAGATTTAGGTTCTGGCGCCGCGAGGTGTGAGAGTTCGAGTCTCTCCGTCCGCACCACACTCAAAATAAGCAGCTTTCGGGCTGCTTTTTTTACATCTATTCCACTATATACCCAAAATCAAAACTGCTTTTAATTTTTTGACCTTTGCAAAAAAGGGGTTTATTTGTGGGTATAACAGACGTTTCCATTTTATCTTTCAGACGGCCTATCATTTATGTTGAATCCATCGCAAAAACTTGTCGAATTGGTCCGTATCCTTGAAGAGCGTGCCTATATTTTTCCGGGAGATCCTGTGCAGGCGACGGAAGCGTTGCGACATATTGACGGCGGCAATGAGGAAAAACTGATACGCCGCGCTCAAATTATCGACCGCGACAAGCATTTGAAATATGCGTTGCAACAGGTGGAGACGGGCTCGTTTTGGCTTTGGATTGTTGCGGCGACGTTGTTGTTTACGGTCGGTTTTTCCAGCACTTATCTGTTGATGGACAATCAGGGGCTGAACTTTTTTCTGGTATTGGCCGGGATTTTGGGCATGAATACGGTCATGCTGCTGGTGTGGCTGGCGACTTTATTCCTGCGTTTGAAAAATATGCACTTTATCAGCAGTCCGGCAACTTGGTTCCGAGGTAAAGACCCGGTCAATCAGGCTATTTTGCGGCTTTACATGGACGAATGGCGCAAACCGCAAACGCGTTGGCTGATTGGCACAACCTCACACAGTCTGTGGCTTTGTACGCTGTCGGGAATGTTGGTTTCTGTTTTGCTGCTGCTTTTGGTGCGTCAATATACGTTCAACTGGGAAAGTACGCTGTTAAGCAATACGGCATTGGTGAAAACGGTTGAGGCTTTGTCATGGCTGCCGGAACGTTTGGGCTTTCCTGTTCCCGACAGTCAGGCCGTAATTGCAGGCCGTCTGAACAATCATATCGAAGATGCACGCGCTTGGGCGGGTTTACTCATCGGCAGCATTATCTGCTATGGCATTCTGCCTCGCTTGATTGCTTGGCTGGCTTGCAAGATTTCTTTAAAAACCCTGCGCGAACGTTTGGATCTGAATCAGCCCTACTATCAAAACATTCTCCGTACATGGCAAACGAAGATTGTTGATGCCGATGACTTTCAGGAAAACATCGTTCCCGTTTCATCCAAAATTACGCTGAATAATGCGCCCAAATGGGCCGTTACACTCGAAACGGAATGGCCTGATCCGCTTTGGTTTTCCGGCGTTTTGGCGCAAGAGTGGATAGACAAAGGCGTAGTCGCCGGCAGAAAAGATTTGGAACAATTGGAAGCCGAATTGAAACAAACTCCGGCGCAACTTCTCATCGGCGTACGCACGCAAACTGTTCCCGACCGCGGCATTTTGCGTCAAATCAGCCGCTTGGCCGAAGCTACGGATGGCGGCGTTATCATTCAACTTTTGAATCAAGACAGTTTCTCTGAAGATTTGGATACCAAACTGGATTATTGGCGCGATGCGCTGGCAGAAAGAAACATTGCCTGGCTGGAGCCGACCCGTTTGGCACAAGAAAAACGGCAAAGCGCTATTTGACAGATAAACCGAAGGCCGTCTGAAACCTGATGTTTGTGTTTCAGACGGCCTTATTTATTGTTGAGGATTCATCTTAATGAGGTTCGTGGTGATGCTCTTGATGATGTTTGGGCTTCGGTGCGTGGTGTTTGGCTTTAGGTGCAGGTTTTTTCATTTTGTGCGGTTTGGCTTTTTTGTGCATACGTTCTTGTTTCGGATGCATTTCGTGTTTGCCATGCGCAGAAGCGACAGGAGCCAATACCAAGCCGGCAGCGGCAACCATCAAAGATGGTCATTTGAATCAGTTTTTTCATATTTATCTTCTTTCAAGAGGTTGATTTGAGGTAAAAATAAGCATTTATTCGCACTCAAGCGATGGACAAATATTAATGGCTTTGACTGTCAGCTGCTGTCTGCATTCGGCGAAATCTGTTCAAAATTCAGCAATAGAAGTATGGCAACGCGATGATGTAGCAAGGTTTTGAAAGTTTACCGTCAACTTTGACAAAGCGTCTTTACACATTCCCCAAACAACAAAAAGCGCGAACCTTTCGATTCGCGCTTTTTTCAGACAGCATCAATTATTTTTTGTCGTCTTTTACTTCTTCAAAGTCGGCATCTACAACGTCGTCTTTCTTAGCAGAAGACTCGGCTTGTGCGCCCTCGCCTGCTTGTGCTTCGGCTTGCGCTTGAGCGTAAACCATTTCGCCCAGTTTTTGGCTGGCTGTACCCAAAGCTTCGGCTTTAGCATCGATAGCGGCTTTGTCGTCGCCTTTAACGGCTTCTTCAGCTTCTTTCAACGCAGCTTCGATTTTTTCTTTCTCGGCAGCGTCGAGTTTGTCGCCGTAGTCGGCCAAAGATTTTTTCACGGAGTGAATCAGGGCTTCGGCTTGGTTGCGTGAAGCGACCAATTCAGTCAGTTTTTTATCTTCTTCAGCGTTGGCTTCGGCATCTTTCACCATACGTTCGATTTCTTCTTCGCTCAAACCTGAAGAACCTTGGATGGTGATGTTGGCGGCTTTGCCGGTGCCTTTGTCTTTGGCAGAAACGTGCAAGATACCGTTGGCGTCGATGTCGAAAGTAACTTCAATTTGAGGCATACCGCGTGGTGCAGGTGCGATGTCGGTCAAGTTGAACTGACCCAAAGACTTGTTGGCAGAAGCGCGTTCGCGTTCGCCTTGCAGCACATGGATGGTTACAGCGCTTTGGTTGTCTTCGGCAGTAGAGAACACTTGAGACGCTTTAGTCGGAATAGTAGTGTTCTTTTGAATCAGCTTGGTCATCACGCCGCCCATGGTTTCGATACCCAAAGACAGAGGAGTTACGTCCAGCAGCAATACGTCGCTGCGGCCGCCGCTCAATACTTCGCCTTGAATCGCTGCGCCTACGGCAACGGCTTCGTCAGGGTTCACGTCTTTACGAGGCTCTTTGCCGAAGAAGTCTCGAACGGCTTCTTGTACTTTCGGCATACGGCTTTGACCGCCGACCAAAATCACGTCGTCGATGTCGCTGGTGCTCAAGCCGGCATCTTTCAATGCGATTTTGCAAGGCTCGATAGAACGTTGGATCAAATCTTCAACCAGGCTTTCAAATTTGGCACGGGTAATTTTCATGGCCAAGTGTTTCGGACCGGTTGCGTCCATAGTAATGTACGGCAGGTTGATTTCGGTTTGCTGACCGCTGGACAATTCGATTTTGGCTTTCTCGGCAGCTTCTTTCAGGCGTTGCAGAGCCATGACGTCTTGTTTCAAATCAATGCCTTGTTCTTTTTTGAACTCGTCAATGATGTAGTCGATCAAGCGTTGGTCGAAGTCTTCGCCGCCCAAGAAGGTGTCGCCGTTGGTTGCCAATACTTCGAATTGTTTGTCGCCGTCGATGTTGGCGATTTCGATGATGGAAATATCGAAAGTACCGCCACCCAAGTCATACACGGCAATTTTACGGTCTTTGCTGTCGCCTTTGTCCATACCGAATGCCAAAGCGGCTGCGGTCGGTTCGTTGATGATGCGTTTTACTTCCAAACCTGCGATACGGCCTGCGTCTTTAGTCGCTTGACGTTGGCTGTCGTTGAAGTAGGCAGGAACGGTAATCACGGCTTCGGTTACTTTTTCGCCTAAGTAAGCTTCAGCTGCTTCTTTCATTTTACGCAAAACTTCTGCGGAAATTTGAGGAGGAGACAGCTCTTTACCTTGTGCTTTTACCCATGCGTCGCCGTTGTTGGCTTTGATGATTTCAAAAGGCATGGATTCGATGTCGCGTTGTACTTCTTTGTCTTCAAATTTGTGGCCGATCAAACGTTTGGCCGCGTAAATAGTATTTTTAGCGTTGGTTACCGCTTGGCGTTTTGCAGGCGCGCCGACAAGGATTTCGCCGCCGTCCAAATAAGCGATAACGGAAGGAGTGGTACGTGCGCCTTCTGCATTTTCGATGACTTTGGTTTGACCGTTTTCAGAAATGGCCAAACAAGAGTTGGTTGTACCTAAGTCAATACCGATTACTTTTGCCATATTATGTTGCTCCTAAATAAACTTTTCTTAATTAATAATCCTGTGGAACATTTCGTTCCGATGGCTTGTAAATAAGGTTGCTTCATTTTTTTTCAAGGCCTAATTTGAATTTTTTTTAAGATTAAATTCAAGTGCTTGATTTATTTATCCACAAGCCGTTTATTCTTTTTTCAGACGACCCGGTTTTCATTTTCCGATTCCGGTTTATCGGAATGATTTTCCAATAGCGGAACATCGGGTTTTGAAACCGGATAAGGCCGTCTGAAGATTTTATGCTTGATAAACTTTATCAAGCGATGCCTTCAATCTTCTTTTTTCGCCACGACAACCATTGCAGGACGCAGCACGCGGTCGGCCAATGTATAACCTTTTTTCATCACGCTGACGATGGTATTCGGCTCTTGCTCGCTGACGACTGCCTGCATGGCTTGATGTTGGTGCGGATCGAGTTTGTCGCCCGGCTGCGGGTTGATTTCTTTAATATGGGTGGCATCAAATGCTTTTTGCAGCTCGTTCAAAGTCATTTGCACGCCCATTTTCAGCGCATCGAAATTGCCGCTTTGGTCCAGCAGCGCCATTTCGAGATAATCTTTAACCGGCAACATTTCTGCTGCAAATTTTTGTCCGGCGAATTTATGCGTGTCGGCGATTTCCTGCTGATGGCGGCGGCGCAGGTTTTGCTCGTTTGCCAGACCGCGCAATTCGCTGTCTTTGAGCTGGCCTTCCAACTCGGCGACACGCGCCTGAAGTTCTTCGTAAGTCGGTTCGGCTTGTTCGGTTTCAACGGTTTCGGCAGTTTCTACGGCTGCCGCTTCTTCTGCTTCGTGTTGATGTTGTTCGTTATGCTCCGTCATTTCTGACATCCTTTTAGCGTGTTGATATTCGATGTTTCATATATAAGGCCGTCTGAAAAAACTTCAAGCATTTGAATGCCGATTATCAAATGCCTTGTTAAAAGACGTTGGAAAACGGTAAGATAACCATCTGATTGTATTCTTCAGACGGCCTCAAACATGAAAAAAGACCATTTGAATTCAACTGATTTTAATCTGTGGCACACCATCCGCGAAGAAACCGAAGCCGCCGCCGTGGCCGAGCCGATGCTAGCGAGCTTCCTGCATCAAACCGTATTGCGCCACCAGTCTCTCGATTCGGTATTGGCCTACCATCTTTCCAGCAAGCTCGGCAGTCCGATTATGGACGTGCGTGCGCTGTTTGAAATTTATCAGCAGGCTTTAAGTGCGGACACCCGCATCAGCAAATGTGTCGAGGCCGACTTGAAAGCCATTTACGAGCGCGACCCGGCTTGTGATGAATATTCGCTACCGCTGTTGTATTTCAAAGGTTTCCACGCCGTACAGGCACACCGCATCAACCACTGGCTTTATCAAAACGGCCGCAAAACGCTGGCGTATTTCCTGCAAAACCGCATGTCGGAAGTGTTCGGCGTCGATATCCACCCGGCTGCGCGTTTCGGTCATGGTTTGATGCTCGACCATGCCACTGGTTTTGTGGCCGGTGAAACCGCCGTCTTGGGCAACAATATTTCCATCCTCCACGGCGTAACGCTGGGCGGTTCGGGCAAAGAAAGCGGCGACCGCCACCCGAAAATCGGCAATGGCGTAATGATTGGTGCGAACGCTTCGATATTGGGCAACATCCGCATCGGCGAAAATGCCAAAATCGGCGCAGGCAGCGTGGTGGTTGCCGATGTGCCGTCTTCGATTACCGTTGTCGGCGTACCGGCCAAACCGGTCGGCCGCTCTTCCAAAACCCCATCTGCCGATATGGATCAAAGCATTCAATTATCATCTACGGATTTTGTGATTTAAGTCATCTGCCATTAAAAAGGCCGTCTGAAAAAACAAATCTTTCAGACGGCCTTTTTATGTTTTGAATCTTGGCGTCAACCGCGTTTGCGCAAGGCTTCCAAATGCGTTTTAACCTGCTTGACTTTCTCTTCGGTAAACAGTTTGACAATGTTTTTCCAAATGCTGTGATAACCGTAAGGCCCGTGTTGCATTTCGGCTTTTGCCTCTTCCACCGGCCAGCCTTGATAAATGATGCGGTACATTCCGGCAATCAAACCGGTACGGTCCGCTCCGTGATAACAATGGATGAGTACCGCGCCGTTTTGCTGTTGTTTTTCAATCAGGTATAGGATTTCCGCAATCTCTTTCGGCTTAATGCTCCATGACAGCAACGGACGGTTTAACAAGGTCAAACCATACGCCTTCAAATGGTCGTCATCGTTGCGGTCGAAAAAGCGCAGGTTGATCACGCTTTGAATGCCCAGCTTGACAATGGCTTCGCCATCTTCGGCAATAGGCTGCTCGCTGCGGTAAAGCTTGTCATCGATGCGATAAAGGTTGGCATCGTGTTTAATGGGTGTTGCCCACCGTTCGGGCTGAAAGGCTTTGCCGCCGTTATCCGGCGGCGCGGATAAACAGGCAACGGGCAAGCCGGAAGCGAGAAGGCACAATAAAAGACGGCGCATAAAATTCCTGTATGAAAATCAATGGGAAAACAAATATCGAAAGATTTTATCAAAACCCGTCCGGATATTCTATCCACGCAAACCGCGTTACAATAAAGCCTCTTTTTTCAGACGGCCTTTCATCATGACCTGCCTTGCTTGGAACACCACGCCCGCCCTTGCCGACCTTTGCCGCGCCATCGAACAACATACCGCGCCGCTTTATTTGATTGTCTGCCTGCCTAAAAACCATATTCCCGATTTTCCGCTGTCAAATCATCCCTCCGAGCTTGAAGGCCGTCTGAACAACCGCCTCGATCAAGCCATGAAATGCCTTCAGTTCAACAGCGTCAATGTTTTAGAAAACCTCTTGCCTGACGTGCACCTTTGGCTGGTTCCGCCACACCGCGCCGACCGCTTACACGAACATTTCCCTCATATCGAATGGCAAACCGAAGCCATACCCCAATCCGCCCCTATTCCCCTAAAACCTTGGTTCAGACGGCCTGAACATCAAGCCGCACCCGAACACGTCCTGATTATCGGCGCAGGCATTGCCGGCGCAGCGACTGCACGCAAACTGGCGGAACACGGCGTACGCGTTACGGTTTTGGAGGCAGGCAAAGCGGCGCAGGCAGGCAGCGGCAACCGCCAAGGCTTGCTCTACGCCAAAATCTCGCCACACGATACCGAACAAACCGAGCTGCTGCTGACAGGCTACGGCTACACGCGCCGATTGCTGGAAGACTTGCTGCCCGACTCCGACGTATGGGGCGGCGACGGCGTATTGCATTTGAATTTTGACGACAGCGAACGCAAACGCAATCAGGCCTTGGGGTTGCAACACCAGCATAAACACCTTTACCGCAGCGTATCTGCCGAAGAGGCTGCGCACATTGCAGGCATGGACGTATTTTCAGACGGCCTTTATTGGCCGCAAGGCGTATGGCTGAATCCGCCTGCCGTCGTTCATACCTTATTGAATCATCCGCTGATTGAGTTGCACGAACAATCGCCGCTGACCGCCGTATCGCATGACGGCTCACAATGGACGGCACACACGCCAAACGCGCATTTCAGAGCCAGCCATATTGTTTACTGTATGGGTGCACACAGCCCGACTGCCGCCGACACCAATGTCTCCGCCCTGCCTTTCCGCCAAATCCGCGGCCAAACCGGCGTTGTGTCCGCCAGCCCGTTTTCACAAAAACTGCGTTGCGCCATTTCCGGCGAAAGCTACATCAGCCCGAGCTGGCAAGGTCGACACTGCTACGGCGCGACATTTATCCTCAACAGCAACGATGAAACTTGGCATCTGCACGAAGAAACCGCAAACCGCGCCGCCCTGCAACAGCTCAATCCCCCATTGGCACAATCCCTGTTTGATCAAAATTCGTTTTCAGACGGCCTTCAAAACACACAAGGCCATGCCGCCCTGCGTTGCGACAGCCTCGACCACTTGCCCGTTGTCGGCGCACTCGGCGACATCGCCGCAATGCAGTCCGCCTACGCCAAACTGGCATTGGACAAAAACTACCGCCTCGACAATATCCCCTGCCCTTACCTGCCCAATGCCTACATCAATACGGCACACGGTACACGCGGACTGGCGACAGCCCCCATCTGCGCCGCCGCCATTGCGGCCGAAATACTCGGCTTGCCGCACCCACTATCGCAAAGACTGAGAACCGCGCTGCACCCCAACCGCGCCATCATCCGCGCGATTGTTCGGCAGCAGCCGTTGTTATCCGTTTAAAGATTTCGTTTTAAATAAAAAAGGCCGTCTGAAAGTCATCAAAACTTTCAGACGGCCTTTAGCTATCCGTTAACTGCTTAGAATTTCCATTCCAGCGATACAGCGTAATTGCGGCCTGGGGCATAGTAGCGTTCCAAGCCCTGGGCTGCTGATTTAGTATCACTTGTGCTTAAAGAGTTAATAGTCGATCTCGGATTGATGCCGCGCAAGCTGTCCCATGTATGGTATTTCCGGTTAAACAGATTATAAACGCCCGCCCGTAAAGTCATACGTTTTACCGGTTTGTAGTAGCCGAATACATCCACAACAGTTGCCGCTTTATTCAACCAACGGAAGTCGATTTTATCGTCACGATACTGCAAGGCAACAGCACAATCATCTGTTTCCTCACCTGTCCAAGGATCGAGCTTATAGCTTGTGCAATAGCTCTTTTGTTCAATTACTTGGGCATCTTTGGCTTTTTTCCTGCCCATATAGCTGACACGGGAGAAAATACCCCAACGCTCATCAGGAGACTCATAATCGAATCCAAGCACCAACTTCAGCGGCTGGATGGACAGCATACTGCCGCGATCGCCGGACAATTTGCCTTTGCTGTAACCCAATGCGCCGGATAATTTGAAACCTTCCGGCACGGGCATTACTTGATGTAGGTTCATCTCGCCTTTAAATTCAATGCCCCTCACCCTTGCTTTATCGATATTAACCATTTGCTGACCGATTTGGGTAAGCGTAGCACCGCAATAGGTCGGATCCGTATAACAAGCATACCAATCACCAGCAAATGGATTGGGAGCTTGGAAGGTATGTTCTTCTTCAAACAGGAAATTGCGGTAACGGGTTTGATACAGGCTGAAATCCAAAGACCCTTTGTCGTTTTTACCATGCAGCGACAATGTTTGATTAAGGCTGCGTTCAGCTTTCAGCGACGGATTCGCTATCCAGTTGCCATACACGCTGGTATAAGTAAAATACATTTCCGATGCTGTCGGCACGCGATGCCCCGTATTGATTTGATAGGCTGCACGCCAAGTATCATTAAAGCGGTAACCCAAGCCTAAAGTACCATTCCATGTATTAAAACTTCTTGCGGCAGGATTGCCATCATTAACACAGGTACTCAAACAAGGCGTATCTGGCTTGAAAGCCTGTGGTTTTACCTTCTCATGGTCGTAGCGCACCCCTGCATTTACAGAGAACTTATCGCCTAAAGCGATTTTATCCTGCAATGAAAAACCGATTTGATCCGTCTTCATAGGACGCATAATGGTGTAATGTTTACGGCCAGTTATATTACCTGTTGAATTAAAATCTAAATCATCATTTACATTTTCAAAGTCGCGACGACTGGCAAAAGTCTTAAAAGATAATCTGTGTTCACCTTTCCACAGTGAAAAAGGCTGGCTGTCCAAACGGAAGGTAATGCGCTTGTATTTGGTATCCATATTCCGCTCGTCTCTATCAGCCATAAAACCGTTGTGATACTGATAACCTGTGCGCCAATCTCCGGTACGAACCATATCGCCTTTATAGTTTATCGCTCCATTGCGGGTCTTCTGATAATCCAAGTCCGTACGTAGCAAAGCAAGAATGGAAGAGGTAGGGGTCCACTCGTGGTTTAGGTTAATATTGGTGCGTTTCTGCACATCGTCTGCCTCCCTCCAATAACTTGTTAGGGAGTAAGTTTTTTCATGAGTGTAATTACTGTTATTTTGTCCGTTAACAGAAAAACCGAAACGGTGCGAATCAGCCGGCTGCCAGCCTAATTTCACCAAATAACTATGGTTATTGTGTTTGGATGGATCAGGATGAATACGCGCTGAGCCACGCTCTGCCTTATCCTGTTTATCCAATTCATCAAAACCTACAAAATCAACGATATCACCGCCCCTGCTTTTCATTTCGTGCCCGTGTCGGCGAGAATACAAAACCACTGCATCAAAAACATTGCCGGCATAGCCGAAACCTGCGGTATTCGCCCACTCTCTGTTTTTACTTGCGTAACCGCTGCGTAGAAGTGCGCCGAAATTTTGTTCCGGCAAAACAATATCCCGTGCATCAAGCGTGCGGTAGTTCACATTACCACCCAAAGAACCGCTGCCGCTTTCAAATGAATCCGCACCTTTCGTAATATCCACACCTTTAACCAACTCGGTATCGATGCTTAAACGGGAATTATTGAAGTTTCCGTAACGCGCATAGAGTGAATTTTCTTCCGAACTGGGCAATGCCACACCGTCGATACTGATACCTACACGGTTATCTTCCACACCGCGCATGGCAAAGCCTTTCATGCGACGACCATCATCAGAAACACCAACATCAGAAGAGTAACGCACCAAATCGCGTGTATCCCGAATCATTTGTTCTTGAATAGTTCTAGCATTTACTCGTTCCACAGTGGTAGCTGCATTGCGCTGACCTTTAACGCGGACTTCTTTTATCTCTGCTTTAACGGGTGTGGTTTCAGTTGCAGCTTCATCTGCTGCTAATACTGGATTGCCAAAAATACTACCGACTAGCACGGCAATAGGGAGCATTTGTAATGGTTTCATATTATCAACTCAAGATGTAATGGATTGTTCATCCATCAGTTAATGCATAAAAAATTTCTGATAATCATTAATGATTAATAAGACAGCAACCCGTTCAAACAAAACTTTGTTGTGTAATTAAAGGCCCCTGCAAACATCTACGCCGAGACCTTGTCTGTTTGATTTAATTATTTTTTAGAGTCTGTGCGGCGTCATACCTTCAGGCGCTTCCGCACCTTCCGGCAAACCGAAGGTTTCACGCAGAATCACTTTATAGAATTCAAAAGCTTCGCGCGCGCCTTGAATGGCTTCCGCCTCAGCTTCCGGAGTCAAGTTCAAAGCGTTCAGATGCTCGACAAAAGCGCGCCAGTGTTTGCCACGGCCGTTCGGATGAGGAGCCAGGTGGCGTGCGCCAAATTCGCCGGTGTATTCGAGTTTTTGAGCATGTTTGAACAAGAATGCCGCGCCCAAATTAGAACCTTCGGCGCAATACAGCCAGCCGATGGCTTTATTACCGGTTTCGTGTGGTAATTCTTTGTCAAATTTGTAAGGCTCTTCGCCCAAGTCTTTCAAGTCTTGAGTTACGGCATCGTAACGCGCCATATATTCAAGTTCTGGAATGGCTTTGTTCAATTCGGCATCTTTATAGATGTGATCGACGGCCTTATGGAAAACAGATTGAAGTTTCAAGAATTTGATGTAGTTTTCTTTGCTGGAAAAAGGCTGAACGGACATAACCAAGTTATCAACGCTGTCGTGCGTTGTCGTGGTTTGCTCTTTCAAGCGTTTGGCGAAAGTCAGCTCTTGGGTTTCACTCATGATGTTTCCTTTGAATTAAAAGACTAATAGTTTCAGACGGCCTTTATGGTTAAAAATCCGTCTAATTTGAAAAGAATTGTTTTAAAAACAAAGAAGATAATTTTTAGCCTACTTCAGGTTCGTTGACCGTGTACCTTCCACAAATCTACAAGGATTATCGTGTTTTTAAATATTGAGAATATATCTTATTTTTATCCTAATGGAAATAAACCAAACTAAGACCTATTAATAAAATTTAACGGTCCATAGCAATAACCTTCTGAAGTCTTTTCAAACTTTTCAGACGGCCCAAACCTTATTAAGCAGCTGCCATTCAATCAAATATCGACCTAAATTTGGGCTATCCTTCTGTTTTCCTTTATAATGCGACACTCTTTGCACCTTCTTTATCCCCTGCCGAACCATGAAACGGATTCCTGCCTACCATCGCTGGTGGCGCTACAAGTCTTATCTTCCTGATGCGACGCTGCCTGCACATACGGTGGAATGCCCGGATTGCGGCTGCCGTATGGATATTCCGCGCCTGCGTCAGGGGCAGGAAGCGCATTGTCCGGTATGCAACCATGAAATCGTGGAGGTGGAAAACAATCCGTATATCGCGCCGATTGCCTATGCGCTGACAACCTTGATTCTGATGGCGTTCGCGTACAATATGGTGTATATCCGCGTCGATTTGTTCGGCGTAACATCGATTTTGTCGTTGCCGCAAATGATGCAGCTTTTGATTTCGCTGGATTACGGTTTTCTGGCAGAAGTGATGTTTATCCTTACCTTCGGAGCACCTTTACTGTTTTTACTGCTCTGCCTGTATGTTTATACGGCTTTGATACGCGAAAAGGCCTACCCTGCGCTGCGCTTTGCAACGCGCGTATTGGTGCGGCTACGCCATTGGATTATGGTGGATGTGTTTTTTATTTCCACTTTGGTGGCGTATATCAAACTCTCGTCCGTTGCTACGGTAGAGTTTGGTTCGGCGTTTTATCTGATGTTTCCGTTGTCGGTCATGCTGATTCGGACTTCGGTATCGATTCCGCAGCATTGGGTTTATTATAAGATTCACCGTTTAACCGGCGGCCATGCGGTTCAGACGGCCTCTGAGGACAAAATCTGTTGCAGCCGCTGCCTGTATTTCCGCAATAAAGACGAGCAGCCTTGCGGCGTATGCGGCGCAGACTTATACCGCCGCCGCCCGAAAAGCCTGAGCATTTCGCTGGCGTTTTTAGTGGCGGCGTTTATCCTGTATTTCCCTGCCAACATCCTGCCGATTATGATTTCGTCCAACCCGACGGCTTTGGAGATCAATACGATTTTCAACGGCATTGTTTATATGTGGGACGACGGCGACCGGTTGATTGCGGTGATTATTTTCAGCGCCAGTATTATGGTGCCGGTATTGAAGATTATCGCAATGGCGGTTTTGATTTATTCCGCATACTTCAAACCCGTGATGAGCGCGGACAAAATGTCGGTTTTGTATCGAATTACCGAATCCATCGGCCGCTGGTCGATGATCGATATTTTTGTGATTATTATTTTGATGAGTTCGTTCCACACCAATATGGCGCGCGTTGTGCCGGGCGGTGCGGCGGTTTATTTCTGCCTGGTCGTTATTTTGACCATGCTTTCGGCCTATTATTTCGATCCCCGTCTGATTTGGGACAAGCAACAGCAGCTTTCAGACGGCCTTGATTCTGAGCAGACCTTAACACAATGAAAAAACACGATTCTTCACCCAATTATCACGCCCCGGCGCGTGTCAAGAAAACCAATGTCTTCACGTCTGTCGTGTGGCTGATTCCGTTGATTGCGCTGATTGCCGGCGGCTGGCTTTTGGTTAAAGACATCCGCAACCGCGGCCCTGTCGTTACACTGTTGATGGACAGCGCGGAAGGCATCGAAGTCAACAACACCGTTATTAAAGTGTTGAATGTCGATGTCGGACGCGTTACCCGCATCAAATTGCGCGACGACCAAAAAGGCGTGGAAGTTACCGCCCAACTCAGCGCCGATGCCAAAGACCTTATCCGCAGCGATACCCAATTTTGGGTGGTCAAACCGCGTATCGACCAAAGCGGCGTTACCGGCTTGGGCACTTTGCTTTCCGGTTCATATATTGCATTTACACCGGGCAAAAGCCAAGAAACCCAAGATGTGTTTGTCGTGCAGGACATTCCACCGATTGCCGCCATCGGCCAAAGCGGCCTGCGCCTAAATTTGATCGGCAAAAACGACCGCATCCTCAACGTCAGCAGCCCTGTTTTGTATGAAAACTTTATGGTCGGTCAAGTAGAAAGCGCGCATTTCGACCCGTCTGACCAAAGCGTGCATTACACCATTTTCATCCAAAGCCCCAACGACAAACTGATTAATTCCGCCAGCCGCTTCTGGCTGGAAAGCGGCATTAATATCGAAACCACAGGCAGCGGTGTCAAACTCAATTCCGCCCCTCTGCCTGCCCTGCTGTCCGGCGCAATTTCCTTTGATTCGCCCAAAACAAGCGACAGCAAAAACGTCAAAAGCGAAGACAGCTTCACGCTTTATGACAGCCGCAGCGAAGTGGCTAACCTGCCTGACGACCGCTCGCTGTATTACACCGCATTCTTCAAACAATCCGTACGCGGCCTGACTGCCGGTTCGCCCGTCGAATACAAAGGCTTGAATGTCGGCGTGGTTTCCGATGTTCCTTATTTCGACCGCAACGACAGCCTGCATTTGTTTGAAAACGGCTGGATTCCCGTGCGCATCCGCATTGAGCCTTCCCGTTTGGAAATCAATGCCGACGAGCAAAGCAAAGAGCATTGGAAACAACAATTTCAGACGGCCTTAAACAAAGGCCTGACTGCCACCATCTCCAGCAACAACCTGCTGACCGGCAGCAAAATGATTGAATTGAACGATCAGCCTTCCGCCTCGCCCAAGCTGCGACCGCATACCGTTTATGCCGGCGATACCGTTATCGCAACCCAAGGCGGCGGTTTGGACGATTTGCAGGCAAAAGTGGCCGACTTGTTAGACAAGTTCAACAATCTGCCATTGGATAAAACCGTTGCCGGCTTGAACGGCTCGCTTGCCGAGCTCAAGTCCACCCTCAAATCTGCCAATGCCGCTTTAAGCTCTATTGACAAACTGGTCGGTAAACCGCAAACGCAAAACATTCCGAACGAGTTGAACCAAACCCTGAAAGAATTGCGTCAAACCCTGCAAGGCGTATCGCCTCAATCGCCTATCTATGGCGACGTGCAAAATACGCTGCAAAGTTTGGACAAGACTTTAAAAGACGTTCAACCCGTGATTAATACTTTGAAAGAAAAACCCAATGCGCTGATTTTCAATAACAGCAGCAAAGACCCCATCCCGAAAGGAAGCCGATAATGCGCCTCTTCCCGATTGCCGCCGCCCTGACGCTTGCCGCCTGCGGCACCGCGCAAAGCACACAATATTTCGTCCTGCCCGACAGCCAGTACATCCGTCCGGCTGCGCACGGCAACGAAATCGCGGTCAAAGTCAACCTTGCCGAACCGCTTGCCAACGGCGGCCTCGTTTACCAAACCGATACCTATCATGTGAACTTGGCGAAAAACCATCTTTGGGCAGCGCCGCTCGATGGCGCGTTGGCAGCAAACCTCAGCAACAAGCTCAACCGCCTCAATCCGCGCCATACTTTCGTCCCTGCTTCACGCAGCCAAAGCAGCCAAACCCTGAAAGTCTATATCGAAGCCTTCCAAGGCAGCTATCAGGGGCAGACCACCATCAGCGGTTATGCACAATGGCCGGACGGACGCAGCAAACCGTTTAACGCCGTCACGCCACAACAAGGCGACGGCTATACCGCCATGCTTGAATCATTGGAAAACGGTTTGTCACAGGTTGCCGATACGATTGCTTATTAAACTTAAACGAAAGGCCGTCTGAACATTTTCAGACGGCCTTTTTTATGTTTCAAACATTCATCACAATGCGCGGTCAAAATACAGAGCCACGCCGGATCGCTCGCTCATCGCCAACAAATAATCCATCAATTTTTGCGGCCATTGAATACCGCGCACAACGGTCAGGTTGCGCAAAATAGGGAAAGTCAGAATATCTTCCAAACTGATTTCACCGCCCAAACCCTCGCCTTCACACACCAGCGTTTCCAATTCTGCCAAGTCCTGATGCAGACGTTCCAGATACTGCGCCGTTTTGTTCAGATTAGTCTCGAAATTGCCGATATTTTTCTCTTTTTTGTCGATATAGTATTGTTTCGCTTCATCGGTCTCAAATTCGGGCAGGCCGATTTTGACCATACGCGGCTGTACCAATTTGTTATTGTATTCGCCCACTTTGTCCAACCAAGCCTGAACCTCAGGACGAACCTCTTCTTTCAGACGGCCTTGATCGATATAGCGGACAATATCCAAACTTTCACCCATAAACGAACCGTCTTCTTTTTGCAAAATCGGCACTTGTTTTGAGCCAATCATGCCAATCGGCGTAGCTTCGTCATCGTTCGCCAAGACGACCTCTTCCACCTCCACATCGCGCAAGCCAAAAATCATCCGCGCACGAACGCAAAACGGGCAATGGTCGTAAATATACAGTTTCATCGAAATGCTCCTTAAAATTTCAAAACGGTTAACCATAACACCCAAGGCCGTCTGAAACAAGGCTTCCTGAAACATAGTGCCACCTTTGCATACAAATCTAGGGCTGCCGGCAATAAACTGTTACAATGGCAACGTTTTTATCAAAAAGAAAAAAACGCACGCCATGACCACTATTCGCCAAACGCCCCAAACATCGAACGTAACGCTGGAAGGCCTCCTCGCATGGTTCGACGGCTATGTCGCCGCGCTGCCTGATCCCGATAAAAACCTGATTCAGACGGCCTTTGACCTGGCTAAAGAACATTATCCCGCCGATGCCCTAACGACTTACGGCGAGCCTTTAATGGAACATTTTCTCGGCTCGATGCAAATCGTCAGCGAACTCGACCTCTTGCCCGATGCCGTAGCCGCTACGATTTTGTCCGACATCGGCAAATACGTTCCCACTTGGCAAGAATTGGTTACCGAACGCTGCAACAGCACCGTTTGCGAGCTGGTCAAAGGCGTAGACGAAGTACAAAAACTGACCCAATTCGCACGCGTGGACAGCCTTGCTACGCCGGAAGAGCGCGCCCAACAAGCCGAAACCATGCGTAAAATGCTGTTGGCGATGGTTACCGACATCCGCGTCGTCCTGATCAAACTGGCCATGCGCACGCGCACCCTCCAATTCTTAAGCAACGTTCCCGACAATCCTGAAAAACGCGCCGTTGCCAAAGAAACCCTCGACATTTTTGCCCCCCTCGCCAACCGCTTGGGCGTGTGGCAACTCAAATGGCAGCTCGAAGATTTGGGCTTCCGTCATCAAGAGCCGGAAAAATACCGCGAAATCGCCCTGCTTTTGGACGAAAAGCGCACCGAGCGCCTCGAATACATCGAAAACTTCCTCAATATCCTGCGTACGGAACTGAAAAAATACAATATTCATTTTGAAGTTGCCGGAAGACCGAAGCACATCTACTCCATTTACAAAAAAATGGTGAAGAAAAAGCTCACTTTCGACGGGCTGTTCGACATCCGCGCCGTGCGGATTCTGGTCGACACCGTTCCCGAGTGTTACACCACGCTGGGTATCGTCCACAGTCTCTGGCAGCCGATTCCGGGCGAGTTCGACGACTACATCGCCAACCCGAAAGGCAACGGCTACAAAAGTTTGCACACCGTTATCGTCGGCCCGGAAGACAAAGGTGTGGAAGTCCAAATCCGCACCTTCGACATGCACCAATTCAACGAATTCGGTGTCGCCGCCCACTGGCGTTATAAAGAAGGTGGCAAGGGCGATTCCGCCTACGAACAGAAAATTGCCTGGTTGCGCCAACTCTTGGACTGGCGCGAAAACATGGCCGAAAGCGGCAAGGAAGACCTCGCCGCCGCCTTCAAAACCGAACTTTTCAACGACACGATTTATGTTTTGACCCCGCACGGCAAAGTCCTCTCCCTGCCTACGGGCGCCACCCCCATCGACTTTGCCTACGCCCTGCACAGCAGCGTGGGCGACCGTTGCCGCGGTGCAAAAGTCGAAGGACAAATCGTGCCGCTGTCCACGCCTTTGGAAAACGGACAACGCGTTGAAATCATTACTGCAAAAGAAGGCAATCCTTCCGTCAACTGGCTCTACGAAGGCTGGGTCAAATCCAACCGCGCCATCAGCAAAATCCGTGCCTTCATCCGCCAGCAAAATGCGGATACCGTGCGCGAAACAGGCCGGGCCCAGTTGGACAAACAGTTGTCAAAAATCTTCCCCAAACCCAATCTGCAAGCACTGGCGGAAAAACTCGGCTTCAAAAAAACCGACGAACTCTATACGGCCATCGGCCAGGGCGAGATTTCCAACCGCGCCATCAGCAAGGCCTGCGGTGCTTTGATCGAGCCGGCTCCGGTACCGGTTGACGAGACCAATATCGTCAAACAGTCCAAAATCAAAAAAGGCGGCAAAAACGGCATTCTGATTGACGGCGAAGACGGCCTGATGACCACGCTTGCCAAATGCTGCAAACCCGCGCCGCCCGATGATATTGTGGGCTTTGTTACCCGCGACCGCGGCATTTCCGTCCACCGCTGCACCTGCCCTTCTTTCCGCCACCTTGCCGAGCAGGCTCCGGAAAAAGTGTTGAACGCAAGCTGGGCAGCCCTGCAGGAAGGACAAGTATTTGCCGTCGATGTCGAAATCCGCGCCCAAGACCGCTCCGGTTTGCTGCGCGACGTTTCGGATGCGCTGGCACGGCACAAGCTCAACGTTACCGCGGTGCAAACCCAATCGCGCGATTTGGAAGCCAGCATGCGCTTTACCCTTGAAGTCCGCCAAGTCAACGACCTGCCGCGCGTATTAGCCAGTCTGGGCGACATCAAAGGCGTTTTAAGCGTAACGCGCTTATAATTTCCATTCCTCCATCTAAAGGCCGTCTGAAAGTATTGCTTTCAGACGGCCTTTTACACATCGGCTGCCAATATATAACCTACGCTTCTATCCTTACAATCAGCCGTTATTTCCTGTCCGCCGTATTCTCAGGCAAACTCGCCATCCGTATGATAAAGAAAGATATTTTTATTCTTATATTAACCTTAAGGAAACTTCATGGATACACGAGACCTGTTCCCTCATGAAATTTTGCAGGACGCCATCGGCAAGAGTTGCGCCAAATCTGAATTCAGCATCAAGATGTTGGTGATTTTGAGTTTCTTAGGCGGCGGTTATGTCGGCTTCGGCTATCTTGCCTGCCTGCGCGTCATCAGCGGCATTCCTGCCGAATGGAACGGTCTAGCCGCCCTGTTGGGCGCATCCGTGTTCCCTATCGCACTGATTTGTATCTTAATCGGCGGCGGCGAGTTGGCAACAGGCAATATGATGATTATGGCCTTGGGTAAGCTGACCGGCCGAGTCAGCACCCACAAACTGGTGCGCAACTGGCTGATTGTCAGCTTGGGCAATCTGGCAGGAGCCGTAGCCATGGCTTATTTCCTCGGCCACTACGTCGGCCTTGCCGAAGGACCGGCCACAGCGAAAACCATTGCCATTGCCGAAGCCAAAGTCAATATGGACTTCGGCCGCGCATTCGTTTCTGCCATCGCATGTAACTGGATGGTGTGTATGGGCATCTGGTTTTACTTCGGCGCACGCCATACTTCAGGACGAATCTTAGCCATGTGGTTCCCGGTTATGATCTTCGTATTAATCGGCTTTCAACACTTTGTTGCCAATATGTTCATCATTCCGGCCGGCATTTGGGCGGGCGCAAACGTCAGCTGGGGTCAATTTTTCTACAACATGATTCCTGTTTTCTTAGGCAACGTCCTGGGCGGATCATCCTTTGTCGCGGCCTCTTATCTCTTTGCTTACAAACACTTATTAAAAGACGATTTTTCTATTTGATGTAGTCTTTTTTTCTAAAAACCCCGTATCTGCCCGACACAGATACGGGGTTTCTGCATAGGGCCGTCTGAAAGCCCAAGTCGTTTAATTACTTTTTCTCTTTAATCCCCAAAAAACATCAGGAAAGATAGTTTCACACACTTTCCTTCGTCATCATCGGTAAAAATTTATATATTTTTATGTTTTTAAATGACTTAGCCAAAAGGCGGCATCAATTTCGAATAAAGGCTGAGTTCTTCGCTTTGCAAAAGCGACTTTTTGCGGTATGCTGATTTAAATTATTTACAATTTAATGCATTAAGATTTCGTATTTTATTGTATTTGAAAATAATTTATCCTGTCTCTCTCGCAAAAAACAGGATTTTTAAGCTGTATTTTTATTAGAAAAAAGTTTGGGTATGAATTGCTTGCAATTTCAAACCCGTTTTAAAAGTTAGATGAGGAATAAGTACATGAATCCCATGTATATCACTTTCGCGATCTATTTGGTCGCCGTACTACTGATCGGCCTTGCCGCCTATTTTTCAACCCGCAACTTCGACGACTACATCCTCGGCGGCCGTAGCTTGGGCCCGTTCGTGACCGCGATGTCTGCCGGTGCTTCCGATATGTCAGGTTGGCTCTTGATGGGTTTGCCCGGTGCCATTTACCTGAGCGGTTTGAATGAAGCTTGGATTGCCATTGGTCTGATTGTAGGCGCATACTTCAACTGGCTTTTGGTTGCAGGCCGTCTGCGCGTGCATACCGAATACGCCAACAACGCACTGACGCTTCCTGACTACTTCTTCCACCGCTTCGGTGCCGGCGGTCACTTGATGAAAGTGGTTTCCGCACTGATTATCTTGTTCTTCTTCACTATTTACTGTGCTTCAGGCATCGTGGCCGGTGCTACCCTGTTCCAAAGCCTGTTCCACGGTATGTCTTACACTCAAGCCATGTGGCTGGGTGCCGGCGCAACCATCGCCTATACCTTCTTGGGCGGTTTCTTGGCCGTAAGCTGGACCGATACCCTGCAAGCTTCTTTGATGATTTTTGCATTGATCCTGACCCCTGTAATGGTGTACCTGGGCTTGGGCGGTGCAGATCAAATGAATGCCGCTATGCAACAAGTCGCTGCCTCTACCGGTAAAGAATACGGCAGCCTGTTTGCCGGTACAACCGTCATCGGCATTATCTCCACCGCCGCTTGGGGCTTGGGCTATTTCGGCCAACCGCACATCTTGGCTCGCTTCATGGCTGCCGAAAGTGCCAAATCCCTGGTTTCTGCACGCCGCATCGGTATGACTTGGATGATTCTGTGTATGGCCGGTGCCGTGGCTGTCGGCTACTTCGGTATCGCTTACTTCGGTGCCAACCCTGCCCACGTTGATGAAATGAACGGCAACCACGAGCGTATCTTCATCGCCTTGGCCACCCTGCTCTTCAACCCTTGGATTGCCGGTATCATCTTGAGCGCGATTCTCGCCGCCGTAATGTCCACTCTGTCTTGCCAATTGTTGGTTTGCTCCAGCGCGATTACCGAAGACTTCTACAAAGGCTTCCTGCGTAAAAAAGCACAACAAGCCGAGTTGGTATGGATTGGCCGTCTGATGGTTTTGGCGATTGCCGTGATTTCCATCCTGATTGCTTCTGATCCTAACAGCAAAGTATTGGGCTTGGTGGCTTACGCATGGGCAGGTTTTGGTGCCGCATTCGGCCCGGTTGTTATCCTGTCTGTACTGTGGAAACGCATTACTGCCTACGGCGCACTCTCCGGCATGATTGCAGGTGCACTGACTGTAGTGGTTTGGGCCGAGTGGATCAAAAAACCTGCTTTGGCCGCACAAGAAACAGGTTTCACTACTGTCTATGAAATCGTCCCCGGCTTTATCATTTGCACACTCGTGATTGTTTTGGTGTCCCTGATCGACAAAAAACCTTCACGCGAATTGCAAGAACGCTTTGAAAAAGCAGACGCAGAATACCGCGCCTCTAAATAAGGTGTTTTCAGACGGCCTGCATGATTCCGTGCAGGCCGTTTTTACGACATAAACTGTTTCAAAATAATCTGATACTTATCAGAAAAAACAGCAATTTATGCGGATGCATCTTGTATCCGCATCATAAATTTATTACGATATTACTATCCTTCAGAATACCTGTTTTAGCAATCCTATCCAGGCCGTCTGAAATCATGAAAAAACCTCTGGAGAACTTAAATAATGTTTAACTTTGCTTTTCCAACACAAACTCCTTTGCGCCAAGCGATAACCGATGCCTACCGCCGCGATGAAATCGAAGCCGTACAGGATATGTTGCAACGTGCACAGATGACCGACGAAGAGCGCAACGCCGCTTCCGAGCTTGCTCGTCGTTTGGTTACCCAAGTCCGTGCCAGCCGTACCAAAGCCAGCGGTGTAGATGCCTTGATGCACGAGTTTTCCCTCTCCAGTGAAGAAGGTGTTGCACTGATGTGTCTGGCCGAAGCCCTGCTGCGCATTCCGGACAATGCCACCCGTGACCGCCTGATTGCCGACAAAATCTCTGAAGGCAACTGGAAAAGCCACTTGAACAACAGCCCTTCCCTCTTCGTTAACGCGGCCGCATGGGGTCTGCTGATTACCGGCAAACTGACCGCGACAAACGACAAACAGATGAGTTCCGCATTGAGCCGTCTGATCAGCAAAGGTGGCGCGCCTCTGATCCGTCAAGGCGTTAACTACGCCATGCGCCTGCTGGGCAAACAGTTCGTCACCGGTCAAACCATTGAAGAAGCGCTGCAAAACGGTAAAGAGCGCGAAAAAATGGGTTACCGCTTCTCCTTCGATATGTTGGGCGAAGCCGCATACACCGAAGAAGATGCCAACCGCTACTACAACGACTACGTTCAAGCCATTCACGCCATCGGTAAAGATGCCGCAGGCCAAGGCGTTTACGAAGGCAACGGTATTTCCGTCAAACTTTCCGCCATCCACCCACGCTACTCACGCGCCCAACACGAACGCGTGATGAGCGAACTGCTGCCGCGCCTGAAAGAATTGTTCCTTTTGGGTAAAAAATACGATATCGGTATCAACATCGATGCCGAAGAGGCCAACCGTCTCGAATTGTCTTTGGACTTGATGGAGGCTTTGGTTTCCGATCCTGACTTGGCCGGCTACAAAGGTATCGGTTTCGTTGTTCAAGCCTACCAAAAACGTTGCCCGTTCGTTATCGACTACCTGATCGACCTGGCCCGACGCAACAACCAAAAACTGATGATCCGTTTGGTTAAAGGCGCATACTGGGACAGCGAAGTGAAATGGGCCCAAGTAGACGGCATGGACGGCTACCCGACTTACACCCGTAAAGTCCACACCGACATCTCCTACCTTGCCTGCGCACGCAAACTCTTGGATGCTCAAGATGCCGTGTTCCCACAATTTGCCACACACAACGCCTACACCTTGGGCGCAATCTACCAAATGGGTAAAGGCAAAGACTTCGAACACCAATGTCTGCACGGCATGGGCGAAACCCTGTACGACCAAGTGGTCGGCCCGCAAAACTTAGGCCGCCGCGTACGCGTGTATGCCCCGGTCGGCACACACGAAACCCTGCTTGCCTACTTGGTACGCCGTCTGTTGGAAAACGGTGCGAACTCTTCTTTCGTGAACCAAATCGTTGACGAAAACATCAGCATCGACCGCTTGATTAAGAGCCCGTTTGACACCATCGCCGAACAAGGCATCCACCTGCATCCGGCCTTGCCTCTGCCGCGCGATTTGTATGGCAAAGGCCGTCTGAACTCCCAAGGCGTCGATTTCAGCAACGAAAACGTATTGCAAAACCTGCAAGAAAAACTCAACCAAGCTTCTTCCGAAGACTTCCACGCTGCATCTATCGTCAATGGCGAAGCGCGTAACGTGGGCGAAACGCAACCCGTCCGCAACCCTGCAGACCACAACGATGTTGTCGGCACTGTCAGCTTTGCCGATGCAGCCTTGGCTCAAGAAGCTATTGGTGCAGCCGTTGCCGCCCTGCCGGAGTGGAGTGCCAAACCTGCTTCAGAACGCGCCGACTGCCTGCGCCGTTTTGCCGATTTGTTGGAACAACACACGCCTGCATTGATGATGCTGGCCGTCCGCGAAGCCGGTAAAACCCTGAACAACGCCGTTGCCGAAGTACGCGAAGCCGTTGACTTCTGCCGCTACTATGCCAACGAAGCTGAAAACACCCTGCCTAAAGATGCCAAAGCCGTCGGCGCAATCGTTGCCATCAGCCCATGGAACTTCCCATTGGCCATCTTTACCGGCGAAGTCGTTTCCGCCCTGGCTGCCGGTAACACCGTTATCGCCAAACCTGCCGAACAAACCAGCCTGATTGCTACTTACGCCGTTTCCCTGATGCATCAAGCCGGTATTCCGACTTCTGCGCTGCAACTCGTACTCGGCGCAGGTGATGTCGGCTCCGCCCTGACCGGCGATGCCCGCATCGGCGGCGTGATCTTCACCGGTTCTACCGAAGTAGCGCGCCTGATCAACAAAGCCCTGTCCAAACGCGACGACAGCCCTGTCCTGATTGCCGAAACCGGCGGTCAAAACGCGATGATCGTAGACTCTACCGCCCTGCCGGAACAAGTCTGCCTCGACGTATTGAACTCTGCCTTCGACAGCGCGGGCCAACGTTGTTCCGCCCTGCGTATCTTGTGTGTTCAA
Source organism: Neisseria sp. P0004.S004 (assembly GCF_051963335.1). Taxonomy (NCBI): domain Bacteria; kingdom Pseudomonadati; phylum Pseudomonadota; class Betaproteobacteria; order Neisseriales; family Neisseriaceae; genus Neisseria; species Neisseria sp. P0004.S004. The sequence continues at coordinate 28,261 of NZ_JBQCUK010000011.1, read as the reverse complement.
GAAGATGTTGCCGATAAAATGATCAACATTATCAAAGGTGCAATGGATGAGCTGGTTGTCGGCAAACCGATCCAACTGACCACAGACATCGGCCCTGTCATCGATGCTGAAGCCCAACAAAACCTGTTGGCCCACATCAACAAAATGAAAGGCGTAGCGAAGGCTTACCACGAAATCAAAACTGCCGCCGACGTTAATGACAACAACTCTACCTTCGTTCGTCCAATCCTGTTTGAATTGAACAACCTGAACGAGTTGCAACGCGAAGTGTTCGGTCCTGTACTGCACGTTGTCCGCTACCGCGCCAGCGAATTGGATCAACTCATCGACCAAATCAATGCCAAAGGCTATGCTCTGACTAGCGGTGTACACAGCCGTATCGAAGGCACTGTCGACCACATCCGCGACCGCATCGAAGCCGGTAACATCTACGTTAACCGCAACATCGTCGGTGCCGTTGTCGGCGTACAACCTTTCGGCGGTCACGGCTTGTCCGGTACCGGTCCAAAAGCAGGCGGTTCATTCTATCTGCAACGCCTGGTACGTACTCCTGAATGGGTTGCCCCAACCCTCAGCCGCATCGGCCAAGCAGACGAAGACGCGCTCAAACGTTTGGAAACCCTGGTTCACAAACTGCCGTTTAACGCCGAAGAGAAAAAAGCCGCAGCCGCAGCTTTGGGTCACGCCCGCGTCCGTACCCTGCGCAAAGCCGAAACCGTATTGGTCGGCCCGACCGGCGAACGCAACTCATTGAGCTGGCGTTCTCCAAAACGCGTTTGGGTACATGGCGGCAATCTGCTGCAAGCCTTCTCTGCCCTGACCGAGCTGGCAGCCGCAGGCATCCAAACCGTTGTTGAGCCTAACAGCCCGTTGGCTTCCTACTCAGCCGATTTGGACGGTTTGTTGCAAGTCAACAGCAAACCTGAAAACGCAGGCATCAGCCATGTTGCCGCTATCGAGCCTTTGAGCAGCGAGCGCAAACAAGAGTTGGCCGGCCGCGACGGTGCGCTCATCCGCATCCTGCCTTCCGAACAAGGTCTGGACATCCTGCAAGTATTTGAAGAAATCTCTTGCAGTATCAATACTACCGCTGCCGGCGGTAACGCCAGCCTGATGGCAGTTGCCGACTAATCACAGCCAAATCAAAGGCCGTCTGAAATTCAGACGGCCTTTTTTTATCTGTTTTTATTTACATTTTTGCCGGATATTCGCACAAATCATTAATCAAACATTTGCTGCATTGCGGTTTCAAAGCCTTACATGTATAGCGGCCGTGCAAAATCAACCAATGATGGGCATCCATCAAAAATTCTTTGGGAATAAAGCGCATCAGCTTGTCTTCAACTTCACGCACATCCTTGCCCGGCGCGATTTTGGTGCGGTTGGCCACACGGAAAATATGGGTATCGACCGCCATAACAGGTTGCCCGAAGGCAGTATTCAATACCACGTTGGCGGTTTTCCGGCCGACACCTGGCAAAGATTCCAAAGCCTCGCGGTCGGCAGGCACTTCGCCATTGTATTTTTCCAGCAAAATACGGCAAGTCTGCATGATGTGTTTGGATTTGGTTTTGTAGAGGCCTATGGTTTTGGTGTATTCCATCACGCCGTCCAGCCCCAAATCCAACATAGCTTGCGGCGTATTGGCAACGGGAAAGAGTTTGGCAGTCGCTTTGTTCACACCGACATCCGTCGCCTGAGCAGACAATAAAACAGCGATGAGCAGCTCAAACGGCGAGCTGAAATTCAACTCGGTAGTCGGATGAGGATTGGCAGCGCGGAAACGCTCGAAAATTTCTTGGCGGATTTGTTTGTTCATTGTTTGGATTATTTTTTTATTGGCGCAGCAATTATAGTGAAATCATGTTGATACGGCTACTTCAAGTAAAACAAGGCCGTCTGAAACGCATTCAGACGGCCTGATGATCAAACAGCCTACTGTTTATTTTTTACTCAGAGTCAGCCCTGTCCAGCCAAACACCAGCGTCAGAGCCAAGCTCAAGTAGCAGAAGAAGGCGTAAGGCAGGTATTCCCAAACAGGCACACCCAAGGCATGGCTGATGAATACGCCGCAGACACTCCAAGGCACCAACGGGTTGATGACTGTACCCGCATCTTCCAGCGTACGGGCAAGGTTGCGCGAATGCAGGCCGAGTTTGTCATAAACCGGCTTAAAGGTTTCGCCGGAAAGCAGGATACTCAAATATTGCTCGCCAATCAGGAAGTTGACGCCGACCGATGTCATGGCCACGCTGAAAGTAGCGCGTCCGGCATTGGTCAGGAACGCACGAATGGCTTCCAACAAAGACGGAATCACACCAATGCTGAACAACAGGCCTCCCAAGCTCATGCCGAGTATCACGATGGTTTGCGTAAAGAACATGCTTTCCAAGCCGCCGCGCGAAATCAAGCGGGCAATGTCTTTAAATGCTTCGCCTTCAAGTTTGTATCCGCTGTAAAACCACGCGCCCAGCTGTTTCAAATCAGGCGTACTATGGAAGTAAGTCACAATCAGTGCCACCACAACGGTAAACAGCATAGCCACAATGGCATTGACGCGCATCAGGGCGAGGACAACCAATAAAGCAAACGGAATCAGCGAGTAGGCATGCACCAAACCGGTTGCTTCCAATTGCGCGCGGAAAGCCTCGACGCTGTTCATATCATGCGCGGCAACATTGGGCAAGAGCCACAACATCAAGGCCGCACTGATCAACCACGCAGGCACAGTGGTGTACATCATGTTTTTGATGTGCTCGAACAAATCAATGCCGACAATCGAAGCGGAAATACCGGTCGTATCGGAAAGCGGCGACATTTTATCGCCGAAAAACGCACCCGACACAATCGCACCTGCCGTCATCGCCATATCGGCATGAAACGCAGCCGCCATCCCCATAAATGCCACGCCAACAGTTGCACAAGTCGTCAAACTACTGCCGATGGAAATACCGATGATCGAGCAAAGCGCAAACGCCGAAAAATAAAAATAAGTCGGCGAAATCAATCCGAAACCGTAATACATCAGCGTCGGAATCGCACCACTCATCATCAGCGCGCTGACCATCAGGCCGATAAAGAAAAACAGATAAATCGCGCCCATGCCCTGCCCGACCGCGCCTATCATACCGTTTTGCATATCTTGATATTTCAAGCCACGCATCAAACCGTACAAAAGCAAGACCACGATCGCCGTCACAATCGACATATGCGGCAGCCATTCAAGCGAAATAATCGTATAACCCATTGCAGCCACCAAAGCTAAGGCCACAGCGATGGCCTCAAAGCGCGGCATATTAAGTAAGGATTTGAAAGCAAACATTGTTCTTTGCCTTTTTAATAAGTATTTAACAGATTTTAGCATAACAGGCCGTCTGAAAAACCGGTTTCAGACGGCCTGTTGATTATTTTACGAAAGCAACGCTCACAAATCCTTGCCATTTTCTTTAAAATAAACGAATTATTTAGAATAAAATATTTTTTAATTAAAATAAATAGTATTTTATTGCTTTTTAAAATATCCATCATGCAAAAATGCCACCACTTGCTCGACCGTTTTACGGTTAAACAGCATACCGCTATGGCTGACAGGTAAAACAATATGATCGCGCATATTCGGACAATGCGTTTCGCTGACCAAAACCGTACCATCATGTTCGCCATGCAAACCTAAAACACGGCCCAGACCATACGGTTTGTTACCGGCGATACTGCCCAGCTCAACACCCTCTGGCAATTCAGGCATACCGCCGTCCAATGCGCCTTTATACGAGCCGCCCAATACCGGCTTTTGCAAACCCATATTGAACACACGTTGCGCGGCACGGCTGCCTTGGTGCGGCGTACCCATGGTAACGATACGGCCGCTGACTTTATCCGGATATGCCGCCGCAAAATTGCGTAAAACCAAGCCGCCCAAACTATGGCCGACAAAGTGCAGCGTTTCATCAGCATGGTTCTCATCAATCCATCGGGCCAAGTCCTCAACATGTCGGTTCATCGAATGCAACACACTGCAATAATCGAACAGCGCAACTTCAAAACCTTCTTGTTCCAGCAAATACGCCAGCGGTCTCATGACCCACGAATGCATGTGCAGACCATGCAGCAAAATGATTTTGGCCATTTTTTCCTCCTGTCATTTAAATCATTATGCCACAAAGTCAAAAGGCCGTCTGAAATCCCATAAGGTTTCAGACGGCCTGTTATCATGATGGATTATTCGTCAGCTTTGTAGCCTTTTATAGCCGATTTTGCCGACCAAATAGCCCATCGGAATCGACATAATCGCATAAGCGGTAAAGAAACAGAATTGAATCAGCATTGCCTGAACATAAGTCAGGTCGAAAATATCTTTCAAATGCGGAATCAAAATATCGTTCATGCAGGTAATGAAACCCATCATGAAAAAGAGTGTGGTTAGAACAACCAGCGCAGGAGTATGATTTGCCTTTCGTTTTGTTAAGATTCGCTGGAAAAACGAGCTTAAATCAGTTCATTAAACTTAACACCCATTAACAGCCGCCCGTATCATACTGATAATCCGTCACTTTGAAAACTATTTTCTAACAGCCGACTACATTATCCTTCAACCGTTTAATTTTAAAAAATTCAATAATATTGGATTTATCTTTTGATAGATTAAAAAACAAAGGCATAATCCTCTTATTAAGCCTGTTATTTCTTTTTTACAATACTCCTTGATATAACTCAAAATATGCCTCTTCTTTACGCTTACCTTGGCCTGATTGCCTCTGCCTTTACTTCTGCCACACTACTTCCAGGTACATCCGAGGCGGCATACGCCGCATTTGTGTACCAATACCCGCAACACGCCCTCGGCGCATGTTTGTGTGCCGGATTGGCGAATGGCTTGGGCAGTATGGTTTCGTATTACATGGGCAGGATGTTTCCAAATAAAAAAAGGCCGTCTGAAAAAGTATTGGCGCGCATAAAACGATGGGGAATTTGGCCGCTATTGTTCGCATGGTTGCCGATTATCGGCGATGCCCTCCCCCTTGCCGCAGGCTGGCTCAGGCTCAATGCCCTGCATTGCGCCATTATTCTGATTGCAGGCAAACTGCTGCGCTATGCGATGATTTATTGGGGGATGAACGCAGTTGCCGGATAAGCTGACAAGTCAAAAATAAAGGCCGTCTGAACGATTCAGACGGCCTTTGCCTTTAATTCGACAATTACAACACTTTTACAATGCTCTCGCACAAATAATCGATATTGTCATCAGTAATGCCGGCAACGTTGATGCGGCCGGAGCGCACGGCATAAATGGCAAACTCGTTTTTCAAACGGTCGACTTGTTCGGGAGTCAGACTGCTGAAAGAGAACATACCGTTTTGTTCGATAATGAAATCAAAGTCTTGGCTAGCACCTTTAGCCTTGAGCAACTCGACAAATTTTTGACGCATGGCTTTGATGCGGCCGCGCATTTCATCGAGTTCGGCAATCCATTGTGCTTTCAAATCATCATTTTTCAACACCAGCGCAATGGTGTTCGCACCGTGTGAAGCCGGGTTGGAATACAAGGTACGGATGATGGTTTTGACTTGGCTGTGGGCGCGGGCTGCTGTTGCTTCATCTTCGGCCACCAAAGTGAACGCGCCGACGCGCTCGTTGTACATACCGAAGTTTTTGGAATAAGAGCTGGCAATCAGCAATTCTTTATTGTATTTCAAGAATACGCGCAAGCCGTAGGCATCTTCTTCCAAGCCGTTGCCGAAGCCCTGGTAGGCAAAGTCAAACAGTGGCAACCAGCCTTTTTCGGCAGAAAGTTTTGCCAAAGTTTCCCATTGTTCGGGCGTAGGGTCGATGCCGGTAGGGTTGTGGCAGCAGCCGTGCAGCAGGACGATGTCGCCTTTTTGCGCTTGGCTCAAGTCTTCAATCATGCCGTCCCAATCCAAACCGTGTTTGGCGGCATCGTAATAACGATATGGTTTGTCTTGGATACCGACTGCTTTGGCGATGGCGTTGTGGTTTGGCCAAGTCGGATTGGAAATCCAGATGGTTTGCGCGTTCAACTGGCGTTTGACAAATTCGGCCGCAATACGCAATGCGCCTGTACCGCCAAGGCTTTGCGCTGTTTTGGCGCGACGGCTAGCAATGATTTCGTGGTCTTTGCCAAACAGCAGAATTTGGGTTTGCTCGTTGTAATCGGCAACGCCGTCGATGGTGAGGTAATTTTTAGTTGTCTCGCTTTCCAACAGGCGTTTTTCAGCCTCTTTGACGGCTTTGACAATAGGCGTTGCGCCGGATGCGTCTTTGTACACGCCGATGCCGAGATTGACTTTTTCGGGACGGGTTTCGGCTTTAAACGCTTCGCCCAAACCTAAAATCGGATCAGCAGGAGCTGCTTCGATATGCTTGAAGAACATGATTTTTCTCTTTACAAGTAGTAAAACGGTTGAAAAAATACAAATTTATGTAATTTTACGCCGTTTCAGGCCGTCTGAAAACGGATTATTACAGGGTTTTAACGCAAGATTGCCAACAAATCCAAAGGCGTGGCAATACGGAAATCGGCAAGCCAGTTTTCGGTTTGGTCTTCAGCGGAAATATAGCCCCAATCGGCAAGCACGGTTGTCATCCCGGCATTCTTGCCTGCCTGTATATCGCGCTCGGCATCGCCGACATAAAAACATCGCTGCGCCTCAACGCCAATCTGTTCGCACGCATAAAACATAGGCTTCACGCTGGGCTTGGGTTCATCGCAAGTATCGCCGCTGACAATCACGGCGGGAGGCACGGTAAACCCGAGTTTAGGCACGAGGACATCGGTAAAACGCATGGGCTTGTTGGTGATAATTCCCCATTGGATACCGCGTTGAACTAAGGCTTCCAGCATTTCATTTACGCCGTCGAACAAGATGGTTTGGTCGGCATAGCAGCGGCTGTATTCATCCAAAAATTCTTTGCGCCATTGCATATAGTCCGGATGCTCGGGCGTAATGCCTGCACCGAGTTTGAGCAAACCGCTCGCACCGTGGCTGGCCTGCGGACGGATTTCATCCATGCTTTTTTCAGGCAAACCGTGTCGGCGCAATACCGTGTTGAGCGCGCCACCCAAATCAAGTGCGGTATCGGCAAGCGTGCCGTCAAGGTCGAATAATACGGCTTGGGTCATAAGTGTTCCTTTGATGATTTTAGAAGGCCGTCTGAACAATTCAACAAGTTTCAGACGGCCTGAATATGGTTAATGGTGATGATAAATTTTTAAACATCTAAACCGCATTGCTTTAATTTTTTACGCGCAATGCTTTTCTGTTCTTCTGTGAACAACGGCGACCATCGCTCTTGGAGAATTAAATACTCCATGCTGATTTTTAATCCTTTTTCTTGGCCTGCAAGGTATAGCTCTCCTAAGCCTTGGCTAATATCTGGCGAAGCCAGTAATTTATCGGCTGCAGCCTTACCACCCATCTCATCTACCATTTGCTTAAACCGCGTAGCCCTATAAGGCGTTGGTAATTTCTTTGCCAAATCATAAATTTCCAACATGGCATGATGAAAATCTGCCTCTAATTGTTTCTTATCCATTTTTTTCCTCATTATTCATTATGATGTTCATGCATTTCATGATGTTCATGCATTTCCTGCGAACACAAAACTTCATCTTTATGCGGGTGCCGTTCGCTTTCAATCTGAATCGTACAATGCCCGATGTTGTGATGCGCCAATTCATGTTCGATGCGGTAGGCGATTTGTTCGGATTCGGCAACCGTCATGCTGCCATCTACGACAATATGGCAGGATAAAACGTGGATATTGCTGGTAATCGTCCAAACATGCAAGTCGTGAACGGATTTTACGCCCTCCGTATTGCGGATCACGCTGAGCAACTCATCGGTATGGATGTTTTCCGGTGCACCTTCCATCAAAATGTGCAAAGTCTGTTTAAACAGCGTCCAGCCGCTGCGCCCTACCAAAGCCGCCACCAATACGCTGGCAACTGTATCCGCCCATTGCCAGCCATACGCCATTATCAGCACTGCTGCGACAATCGCCCCTATCGAGCCGAACAAATCGCTGATTACATGCAGATACGCGCCGCGCATATTAACGTTTTCTTCGGTATCGCTATTTTTCAACATATAAACGGCGACGCCGATGTTAACCAGCAACCCGATAATACTGACCACCAACATGCCGCCCGTCAAAATTTCCGGCGGATAAAACAATCGTTTGACTGCTTCATAAAAAATCATCGCCGCAATCAACACCAGCGACAATCCGTTAAACATTGCCGTCAAAATTTCAAAACGCTTGTAACCGAATGTCTTTTGCAGCGTGGTCTGTTTCTCGCCAAGTTTGAATGCCCACAATGCCATGCCCAACGAAAACGCATCGCTGAACATATGCCCCGCATCGGAAAGCAGGGCCAAAGAATTGGTCAGCCAGCCGCCGACCGCCTCAACCAGCATAAATCCGGCAATAACAAAAAATGAAATGCGCAATACCTGCTTGTTGGCGGTATGCGTATGCGCGTGCGAATGATCGTGATGATGTGCCATGATGGTTTTAGCGTTTCAGACGGCCTTTTTATCCTGTTTCAAACTTTTCTCAAAATCTTCCAACATATCCAGCTCGAAACGGCTGAATCCAGCACGTTCCCGCGCTTCGATATTGACGTAGCCGCGGAAGATAAACATATCGTAACGTGCAATCAGGCTGCGGAACAGGGCGACCGGTTCCAAACCGCGCTCACGGCAAAGATGCTGATACCAATGATTGCCGATGGCGACATGCCCCACTTCATCGCGGTAAATAATATCCAGCACATCGCAGGTTTCCATATCGCCGCGCTGCGCCACTTTTGCACGAATACCCGGCGTAACATCCAAACCGCGCGCTTCCAATACCCGCGGCACCAAAGCCATGCGTAACAAGGGATCGTAAGCGGTTTTATACGCCATGTCCCACAAATGCCCGTGCGCTTCAAAATCGCCGTAATCGTAGCCCAAGCTGTTCAGACGGCCACGCATCAAGCCGAAGTGAAACACTTCTTCTTTTGCCACCCTTACCCAATCGCGCACAAACTGAAACGGCATATTGCGGAAACGATACGCCGCATCCAAAGCCAGATTAATCGCGTTAAATTCAATATGCGCAATCGCATGCAACATCGCCGCATAGCCTTCGACCGTATTCATCTTGCGCGGCGTAACTTCCGAAGGCGCAACCAAACGCGGACGCAACGGATGGCCTGCAAAACGGCAATCCACGGGTTTCGACGCTTCAGCCGTCAAGCCTGCCGCCTCGCCCAACTGCGCAAACAAGGCCTGCGTCAATTTTCCTTTTTCATCCGGATTGTCCGACAGCAAAGCCTGTTCCAATAAAGGATAAGGATTCAGATACATACAAAACCATTGTTTTCAAAAGATAAATATTATAACCGTTTTAAAAAGCAAACAGAAAGACTATAATTTCACGCTTTCCGTAAAATGACATTAAATACCACACCAAGCCCTTATGCGTTTCATTAAAAAAACGTCAAAACCAAATACAGGACGTCTGGAGAAATAAAGTTATTTCAGATACTTGCTTAGTTTTTTCATATTTACACAAATTAAACCCGCCCTTCAGCCCCTTGCCTGTTACACCATAACGTCTATACTGAACCCATCTCTCCGAACAAGGAACCAAAACATGAAAACCAACCGACTGTTCACCCTGACCGCTGCCGCGCTGCTTTCTTCAGCCATCGGCTTTGCACAAGCCGGCGCAGTGGACGCCCTGAAAAAATTCAATAATGACGCCGACGGTATCAGCGGCAACTTCAGCCAAACCGTTCACAGCAAAAAGAAAACCCAAACCACATACGGTACATTCAAAATCCTGCGCCCTGGCTTGTTCAAATGGGAATACACCAAACCCTACAAACAAACCATCGTCGGCGACGGTAAAACCATTTGGCTCTATGACGTAGATTTGGCGCAAGTAACAAAATCCTCACAAGACCAAACCATCGGCGACAGCCCTGCCGCCATCCTCTCCAACAAAACGGCATTGGACAGCAGCTACACGCTGAAAGAAGACGGCTCTGCCAACGGTATCGACTACGTTTTGGCTACGCCTAAGAAAAACAACGCCGGCTACCAATACATCCGCATCGGCTTCAAAGGCGACAACCTCGCCGCCATGCAGCTGAAAGACAGCTTCGGCAACCAAACCAGCATCAGCTTCAGCGGTTTGAACACCAAGCCTAACCTTTCCAGCGGTATGTTCAAATTCACGCCTCCTAAAGGCGTTGATGTCTTGAGCAACTAAGCTTCTAATGAAACACAAAGGCCGTCTGAACAACAGACGGCCTTTTATTTAGTTCAATTCAACATCAAACACACTGTTACTTTTGACCTTGAATGGCGGCGGCAATTTTTTCTGCGCCTTTTTTCGCCCAGTCTGCCTGCTTGGCTTCCACCATCACGCGCACGACAGGCTCGGTACCGGATGCACGCAAGACCACGCGGCCTTTGCCTTCGAGTTCTTTTTCCACTTCGGCCAAAGCCTCTTTAGAAGCATCCTGCCAGTTTTGGCCTTTTTTGATGCGGACGTTAATCATGGTTTGCGGATACGGCTGCCAATCTGCGCAAACGGTGGCAAGGTCTTGATTCAAGGTTTGCAGTGCAGCCAAAACTTGCAGCGCAGAAATGATGCCGTCGCCGGTATTATGTTTGTCCATGCACAAAATATGGCCGCTGGCTTCGCCGCCAATCAGCCAACCGCGTTGATGGAGCTGTTCCAACACATAGCGGTCGCCCACTTTGGCGCGGCAGAAATCAACGCCCTGCTCTTTCAAAGCAACTTCCATCGCCATATTGGTCATTACCGTACCCACAACGCCGCCGATTTCCACGCCTTCGTGTGCGCGTGCTTTGGCAATCACATAAATCAAGCTGTCGCCGTCATACACTTTGCCATTGCGGTCAACCATCATCAAACGGTCGCCGTCGCCATCCAAGGCAATGCCGTAATCGGCTTCATTTTGCAACACAGCAGCTTGCAAAGCTTTCGGATGGGTCGCACCGCATTTTTCATTGATGTTGTAGCCGTTTGGCTCATTACCGATACTGACCACTTGCGCACCTAATTCATGGAATACTTTAGGCGCAACCGCATAGCCCGCACCATTGGCGGTATCGACCACCAATTTCAGACCGCGCAAGTCTAAATGGCTTGGGAAAGTGGATTTACAGAACTCGATATAGCGGTCATCCGCACCATTAATCCGGCGCGCGCGGCCAAGACGGCTGGACGGCTGGGTTTTCATTTCCTCATCGATTTTGGCTTCGATTTCCAACTCGATTTCATCGCTCAGCTTCACACCGCCTTCGGCAAAGAATTTAATGCCGTTATCGGAATAAACGTTGTGGGAAGCAGAAATCATCACACCGGCAGACAAACGCAAAGCACGGGTCAAATACGCCACACCCGGAGTCGGCAGAGGGCCGGTTTGAATAACATTAACACCGGCGGCGGTAAAACCGGCAATCAGCGCGGCTTCCAGCATATAGCCTGAAATACGCGTGTCTTTACCGATCAAGACGGTCGGTTTGATTTCGCCTTCGTGCTGCACCAAAACCTGACCTGCCGCATAGCCTAATTTCAGGACAAAATCAGGATTGATGGGAAACTGACCGACTTCACCGCGCACACCGTCAGTACCAAAATATTTTTTTGCCATGAGATAACTCCGTGATTGTTTTGTCGTATGTGAATATGGTTGAACTTCTTTAAAAGAATCTTGATTGTATTCGAAGGCCGTCTGAATCTTTCAGACGACCCTTGATCATGAGAATAATTTACTACTTCAGTATTATAGCAAGATCCGGATTTCCTGCACGAAAAAAGCGCATCCTTTTGCAGAATGCGCTTCCTATTCGAGATTCAAAATCAAATCTTAGAATTTAGCACCAGACTGATTAGCCATGTAATCAACTGCAGCTTTCACTTCATCATCGCTCAGGCTACCGTTACCGCCTTTGGCAGGCATTGCGTTGAAGCCTTCGAGTGCGTGTTTGTGCAGGGTGTCTTTACCTTGTTTGATACGAGGAGCCCAGTCTTCTTTTTTACCTACATGAGGAACACCTGGAACTGCACCGCCGTGACATGCTTGGCAGTTGGCTTCGTAAACTTTTTTGCCGTCTGCGCCGCCGGCTGCCGGAGCTGCTGCACCTTTGTCATCTGCTTTGGCCGCATCTGCTTTAGGGGCTTCTGCAGGAGCTGCACCTTCAGCCGCCGGAGCTGAAGCGGCTTCGCCAGAAGCGGCTGCATCGGCAGGAGCTGCGGCATCAGGATCAGGGAAAGTACCGCCGGCTTTGTTGGCCATATAAGTAATCACGCGTTTCAATTCTTGATCGGTCAGGTCAGCCGCACCGCCTTTGGCAGGCATTGCGTTGAAACCGTTCAGAGCGTGTTGGAACAAGGTATCGAAACCTTGTGCAATGCGAGGCGCCCAATCGCCTTTGTTTTCAAATTTAGGCGCTTTGGGAACGATGCTGTCCGCCGCGTGACATTGAATACAGATTTTGTTGAAAATCTGATCGCCTTGACGCTCGCCGACTGGAATACCGTCGCCCAATTTCAGTTGGCCGACTGGCTGGATACGGGTTTGAGTCGCAGCTTCGGTTGTTTCGGCAACATCGCCGAATGAACCGCTTCCCGCCAGTTTGATCAGGAAGTAAATCACTGCAATGACAATAACGATACCGCTCACAAGGGTGAACAATGCAGAGCCTTGGGCTTTGTGGTCGCGGAGTTGTTTCATTTGGTAGGCCTCGCCGTTAGGTTAGGTTGTGCTGTAAGTTATAGTTTATGTGTTAAACGCAGTTAACAATATTTTGCTGGATTATACTGAATTCGCAAAGGCTTTCCAATCCATCTTGAGAAAAAGATACGCAAAAATCCTCAAAAAGGCCGTCTGATTCTTGTAAACCTTTGTAGTTATTTGAATATTCCACCCATGCAAAAGCGTGACCGCCAATGCCACTTTCTGACACTTTCAAGATAAACTTTGCCAACGGCGCCAATATGCGTTAACCTTACGGCTCTCGCACCCATAGCTCAGTTGGAAGAGTGTCAGTTTCCGAAGCTGGAGGTCACAGGTTCGATCCCTGTTGGGTGCGCCAATTATAAAGAGGCCGTCTGAAAGATGAAAATTTTTCAGACGGCCTTTTGATTTACTTCAAATAAAACTACATTCAATTTCAGATTAAACGGCTATTGCAACACTTTGGCAAATGCCTCGGCCACATAATCGATATTCGATGCATTCAATCCCGCTACACACATCCTGCCCGAATCCAGCAGATAAACGGCAAACTCGTCACGCAGGCGGTGTACCTGCTCTACGGTCAGGCCTGTATAGCTGAACATGCCGCGCTGTTTGATGAAATAGCTGAAATCACGATTGGGAATTTTGGCCGTCAAAACATCATAAAGCTTCTGACGCATGGCACGGATGCGGTCGCGCATGGCGTAAACTTCGTTTTCCCACAAAGCGCGCAGCTCCTCGCTGTTCATCACATCGGAAGCGATGTATGCACCATGAGCGGCAGGGCTGGAATAAATACGGCGGACTGTAAATTTCAACTGTCCGAACACCAGCTCTGCTTCTTCCTTATTAGGACACACTACGCTCAAACCGCCGACGCGCTCGCCGTACAGCGACAGGTTTTTCGAAAAAGAATTGCTGACAAACAAAGGCAGGCCCATTTCGACGGCTTTACAGATTGCATAAGCATCGCTGTCTAAATCCTCGCCGAACCCTTGATAGGCAATGTCCATAAACGGAATCAGCTTGTGCGTTTTAACGATGTCCAACACTTCATCCCATTGCGCTTGCGACATATCGACGCCGGTCGGGTTTTGACAGCATGGATGCAAAATCAAGACGCTGTTTTCCGGCAAGGTTTTGAAAAACGTAGTCATTTCTTCAAATTTTACGCCGACGGTTTCAGGGTCGTAATAAGGATACGTCCCCACTTCAAAACCGGCGCCTTCAAAAATACCTTTATGGTTGTCCCAAGTCGGGTCGCTGACATAGGCTTTCGCTTCAGGGAACCAACGGTGCAAAAAGTCGGCACCAACTTTCAACGCCCCCGAACCGCCCAAAGTCTGTATGGTTGCAACGCGTCCTTCTGCCAGCGCCGGATTATCCTGCCCAAACAGCAAATACTGAACCGCACTCCGATAAGTGTCCAAACCTTCCATCGGCAAATAAGGCGATGGGCGCGGTACGGCCGCACGCTCTGCTTCTGCCCGGCGGACAGATTCCAAAACCGGCATTTTGCCTTCGTCATCAAAATAAATGCCGATGCTCAAATTGACTTTTTCAGGACGCTCGTCGCGTTTGAAGGTTTCAACCAAACTCAAAATCGGATCGCCCGGATAATACTCGACATGACGGTACATGGTGCTTCCTTTGTTTTTAGACAGAATGGGGAAGATTGTGGCACTAAAAGGCCTTATTTGCAAAATCAGGCCGTCTGAAAAATTCAGACGGCCTGATTATTTTTAAACGCTACCAATCTACCCGTTTCAAATCATTTTGCGCCAATACGTCCGCATGCTCGCTGCGGCTTTGATATTCCCTGTCCTGCAAAATGCGGCGGGCGACATAATTCAAATGCAGTTTTGCCGCTTCCGCCGCCTCGGCTGGTTTGGCCTGGGCAATGGCTTCAAAAATAGTGCTGTGCTGGGCAATCAGCGTCGGGCGCGGGTCTTCGGTTTGATGGATATAGATAATGCCGCTGCGTGTTTGCTGATAAAGCATTTTGAGCAGGCTGCTGGAAAGGTGGCTGAACAGGATATTGTGTGCGGCATCGGCAATGGTTTGATGAAAGCTGACATCAGCCTCTGCTTGATGCTCCAAGTTTCCGCTTTCGCAGGCCGCTTCAAATTTCTGCCGCCAGAAGTCAATACGTTTCAAATCAGCATCAGTCCGTCTTTCGGCGGCCAGCGCCGCCATACAGCCTTCAACGTGACAACTGAAATCGAATACGTCTGTTTCCCAATTGGTATGTTTGCCGAGCAACTCCTGCCAGCTTTGCAAAAAATCCTGCTGCGGTTTAACGGAAACATAATAACCATCGCCCTGCCGCGCTTCCAAAACCTGCTTGGCAATTAAAATATTCAATGCCACCCTGACCGACGGTCGCGATACGCCGAATTCTTCCGCGAGCGTACGTTCGGGAGGCAATTTACTGCCTTCTTCATAAATGCCGGTCGCGATACGTTCTTCCAAAACGGCTAAAACCTGATCGCTGATTTTTTGCGGACGAACCAATTTCGTCATGTTGTATTCCTGATGATTGAAGGACAGTTTTATTCAGACGGCCATAAATTGGATTGACCAATTAGCCACCCATTCTAATCAATCCCCTATTTTTTCGTCAAGAAATGCCATTCTCCCCATCGCAAGCAGTTTAATTCAAACACATTCATTTTTATCACGTAACCTCACCAATGCCTTCAAATCAATATTTTGGTATGACCAATCTTAATAAACAACCTATACGCCAAAAATTTGAAAATATTGATTTAGATTAAAATCCTACAGCTTCTATTTAACTAGACTTTATGTATAATACTTAGGTATTAGTTAACATAATTCCTAATAATAGAGAGAAACAATATGAAATACCCACCATTACTTATCTTACCCATTGCCTTAGCCGTATCCCAAGCATGGGCAGAGACTAACCCTACACCTGAAGAAACAGTTACCCTTTCCCCTGTCACCGTCACCGGCACACAACAAGAAAAAGCCAATCGCGTTACTTTCAACCCCAAAGCTGCTTTGCAACCCCTCCCTGCCGGAGACGGGGCAGACCTTTTGCAATCCGTGCCTAACATGAGCATCATCCGCAAAGGTGGTAGCTCGGGCGATCCGTTATTCCGTGGTTTGGGCGGCTCGCGCCTCTCCGTCAATGCCGACGACCAGTTTATTTATGGCGGTTGCGGTATGCGTATGGATCCGCCGACTGCCTATATCCACCCCAATTCGTTTGATAAAGTCGTGGTCACCAAAGGCCCGCAAACCGTTACCCAAGGCATGGGTTTGGTCAGCGGCTCGGTGCAATTTATCCGTAAAGATCCTGATTTCACTGAAAAACCTTACAACATCAACGCAACCCTGACGGCAGGCAGCAACGACCGTCTTGACGGCTCGCTGGAAGCCGAGTTCGGCGGCAAATACGGCTACGTCCGCAGCAATATTTCCCATAACGAAGCCGACGATTACAAAGACGGCGACGGCAACCGCATTCACTCCAACTTCAAACGCGACAGCCAAATGCTGCAACTGGGCATCACCCCGACCGAAAACACTACCATTGCCGGCACATACGAGCGCAGCAGGGCCAAGGTTGCCTACGCCGACCGCATGATGGACGGCAGCAAATTCGACCGTGATGCATGGAACATCCGCTTTACCCAACGCAACCTCACCCCATGGTTCAGCGAGTTGGAACTGCGCTACGGTAAAAGCGAAATCGACCACGTGATGGACACATACAGCCTGCGTACCATCTACAATCCTGCCGGCAAGCAGATTAAAAATGCCAACAACCCTAAACGCAATACCGATACAGGCCGTCTGAAAGCTACCTTCGACTGGGACAAGCTCAACCTGCAAACCGGTTTGGATTATCTGGACGACGTCCACGTCGCACGCATGGAGCGCGGTGGCGACGGCTACAGCCACAAGCCTTATATGCCCAACCAAAGTTTCAAACAATGGGGTATTTTCACCGAAGCTTCTTGGCAGCAAACCGACAATCAACGCTGGGTAGCAGGTTTGCGCCATGACCAAGTCAAAGCGCATTATGATACCGCGCGCGTAACCGACCCCGTTTTGAAACATCAAAAATTCAATTTGAACTCAGGTTTCCTGCGTTGGGAAAGAAATACGGACAACGGTCTGAAATACTATGCCGGATTCGGCATTGCCGAACGCGCGCCTGACTATTGGGAACGCCTGCGCTCTGAAAACAAAGCCATCCGCGCAGAGCAAAACCGCCAAATCGATGCAGGCGTAATCTGGAAACGTCCTAACCTCCACGCATCTGTATCCGTATTCGGCAGCAACATCAAAGACTTCATCATGATGGAACTCCAAGGCATGAATTTCAACGTGCGCAACATCAACGCTTCACGCTTTGGCGGCGAAGCCGAAGTCAAATGGACATTTGCGCCTAACTGGGAAGTCGGCACCAGCCTCGCCTACACCCACGGCAAAAACCGTACCGACGGCAAACCTTTGGCACAAACTCCGCCGCTCGAGTGGAACAACACCCTTGCCTTTGACAACGGCAAATTCAGCGCGGGCGCATTATGGCGCGTCGTAGCCAAACAAAACCGTTACAGCAAAGGCCAAGGCAATATCGTCGGCCAAGACATCGGTGCCTCTTCAGGCTTTGGTGTACTCTCGCTCAACGCCGGTTGGAAATTCAGCAAATACGCCACATTGCAAGGCGGCGTGGACAACGTGTTCAACAAAACCTATGCTGAATTCGTCAGCCGCGGCGGCGACCCGTCTGCCGGTACTCAAACCATGCGCGTGAATGAACCCGGCCGTACTGCATGGCTGAGACTGCAAGCGAAGTTCTAACCAGCCTCGCGCATCTATAAAAAGGCCGTCTGAAAAATGTTCAGACGGCTTTAATACTTTTCATGATGTTTTAAACAAACAGTCCAGCGAAGCAATACAACGCCGGACTGTTTGCTCACTATCGGATTAAATCAAACCCAAAGAGTTGATGAACACCACAACAATCGCAATCGGCGCAAGATAGCGAAGCGCACCCAGCCACAGGCAAAGCAGCTGTTTCGGCACTGTACTGCCCATGCCCGCATCGCGCAGGACAGACTGTTTGTCCTGAATCCATGACGTAAACACGGCAACGCTCAAAGCACCGATCGGCATGATGACGGCAGAAATAATGAAATCCCACAAGTCAAAAATGGTTTTGCCGAAAATTTTAAACTCGCTCCATACGCCGAAAGACAGCGCCGAAGGAATACCGACTATGAAAATCGCAATACCGATTATCCAAGTGTGGCTGCTGCGCTTTTTCTCGTCTTGGCGGATGGTTGCCGCAATCACGGTTTCCAGCATAGAGAACGCGGAAGTCAGCGTTGCAAAAACAACCAACAGCATGAATACGGCGAATAAATAAGTCCCCATCGGCATTTTCATGAAAACCGCAGGCAACACGACAAAAATTAGGCCGGGGCCTTGGCCGGGTTCAAAACCGAAGGCAAATACCGCAGGGAAAATCACCAAACCGGCCAACAGCGACACAAACAGGTTCATCCACATAATCGTATGGCCGGAGCGGAACATATCCTGATCCTTACCCAAATACGAAGCATAGGTAATCATCGCGGACACGCCGATACTCAATGCAAAAAACGCCTGACCCAAAGCAGTCAGCATCGTACCCGGTTTCAAATACGACCAATCCGGTTTCAACAAGAATGCCACGCCCTCCATTGCGCCGGGCAAAGTCAGCGAACGGATAGCCAGCGCGATAAAGAGGATAAACAAACCCGGCATCAACACGCGGTTTGCCTTTTCAATGCCGTCTGAAATGCCGCCTTTAACCACCCAAATGGTAATCAGCATGAACAAGCCTTGGTAAAACAGCGAACCAAACGGTGAAGAAATCGTGTTGCCGAACAAGGCTTCAAAGTCTGCGCCGGCATGAATTTCGCCGGTAAAGCTGTGCACGACGTAGTTCAACACCCAGCCGCCGACCACGCTGTAAAACGACAGCAAAATAAAACACGCGGCCACACCCATGCGGCCGACCCACGGCCACTGCGAACCCGGGCGCAATACTTTAAAAGAATCAATGGCGTTTTTACCGCCTGTACGGCCGATGTAAAACTCGGCCAGTTGAACCGGTAAAGCCACCAAAATGGTGAAAATCAAAAACAAAAGAAAGAATACGGCGCCGCCGTTGGTACCGGCCGTATAAGGAAATTTCCAAATTGCACCCAAACCGATGGCCGAGCCTGCCGCAGCAAGCACAAAGCCGATTTTGGATGACCAAGACGAATGATTGCTCATGATGTAAGTTTAAGAAACGTGAAGATGCCGAATTGTAACAGGGTGAAGTCAAGCCGTGAGTGGCCGGCAGACAGCCGATAAGCAATTCGCACGGATGGTGCGTACTTACCAAGCAAATTAGCATGAATTTTTGATAATTAAACTTCTAATAGCACAAATTTTATTTTTATATTTTAAATTTGACGGTTTATTTTAAAAATAAGCATATAAAAGGCCGTCTGAAACCTTGTTTCCAAGTTTCAGACGGCCTTTATCTTTAAACCACTTTATTTTTTCATGGCATCGGTCAACACTTTGACATTGTAGCGGTACATGCCGATGTAGCTGTTGGCCGGTGCGCCACCCAATGCATCGGAATACAAACGTCCGCTGACATTGACGCCGGTTTCTTTGGCGATACGGTCAATCATGCGCGTGTCTTTGATGTTTTCGGTAAAGACGGCTTTAATGCCCTCGCGTTTGATTTGACGGATGATGGAAGCCACTTGTTTGGCAGACGGCTCGGCTTCGCTGCTCACGCCTTGAGGGGCGATGAATTCAATATTGTAGCGTTTGCCCATGTATGTGAATGCATCGTGTCCGGTCAAAACTTTACGCTTGGCGGCAGGTACGGCATTAAAGGCAGCCTGCGCATCGCTGTGCAATTTTTTCAGCTGCATTTGGTAGTTGCCCAAACGTTGCTGATAGTAGGTTTTGCCTTCAGGGTCTGCTTGAATAAGCGCATTGGCAACGTTTTGCGCATAAGTGCCCATCAGGACGGGGTCGGTCCAAACGTGCGGGTCAAATTCGCCATGATCGTGATGATGGCCTTCGTGATCGTGGTCATGATGATGACCGCCCTCTTCTGCTTTCAAAGCCTGAATGCCTTTGGTCGCTTCGGCGAAAGGCACTTTGCTCTGTTTGACTGCGCGTTGCACATCGGCGGCTTCCAAGCCCAAGCCGTTGAGCAATACCAATTTTGCGCTGCGGATTTTTTTGATGTCTCCGCTGGTCATGTGGTAGGCATGGCTGTCTTGGTTGGCACCCACCAAGCTTTGAACGGCCACGCGGTCGCCGCCAATCTGTTTGGCCACGTCGCCCAAAATGCTGAAGCTGGTGACAACAGGCAACGGAGCGGCATAAGCGGCACCGGTCAATAATGCGGCAACGATGCCGAGTTTCCAATGTTTCATATTCTCTCCATTGATATAACGTAACATTAACATCATCATAAAACAGACCGCCTGATTATTCAAGCGGCCGTCTGAAAAATCATGCCGTACGGTGTTTCTTGCGGCGCAGCCATTTTGCCAAAATGCCGCCTTCCCAACCAAACACGACGGAAATCAGGTAAAGCGTGCCGCAGCATAAAATAATCGCCGGGCCGGACGGGATTTCGATATGGTAGGAAAACAACAGCCCTGCCAAGCCGCAAAGCAAAGCCAATGCGACCGACAAAATCATCAGCCAACCCATGCTTTTCGCCCACAGTCTGGCGGTAATCGCCGGCAACATCATCAAACCGACCGACATCAGCGTGCCCAATGCCTGGAAACCGGCAACCAGATTCATCACGACCAGCACCAAAAACAACACATGCCAAAAGCCGCCCTTACCGCCGACAGCCTTGAGGAACAAAGGGTCTATGCTTTCCAACACCAGTGGGCGGAACATGACCGCCATTAGCAAAATAGTCACACTCGCAGAAACGGCAATCAGCTGCAAAGCCGGAATATCCACCGCCAACACCGAGCCAAACAGCAAATGCAACAAATCGACGCTGCTGCCGTTTTTGCTGACCAAAACCACACCGATGGCAAGGCTGCTCAAATAAAATGCGGCAAAGTTCGCGTCTTCTTTCAATGAAGTAAACCGGCTGACCAAACCTGCCAGCAAAGCCATCAGCAAACCGGCCGCAAAACCGCCGACGCTCATCGCAGGCAAACTCAAACCGGCAAACATATAGCCAATGGCCGCACCGGGCAAAACCGCATGGCTCAAAGCATCGCCCACCAAACTCATGCGGCGCATTACCAAAAACACACCGACAGGCGCCGCGCTCAATGCCAGGCAAAAAATCGACGCCAAGGCATAGCGCATAAAGTCAAATTCGGCGAACGGCGCGACGACCAAATCATATAAATCCATGTTTTATCGCTTTTTTATTAATCTCTGAAAGCCTGAGGCCGTCTGAAAAATACTTACTTTCAGACGGCCTTGTCCATTAAACCGCGCACCAATCGGCCGCTTCCTGTTTCTGCATCATTCGGTTTGCCTGTGCCAAAAACTCATCGGTCAACACATTTTCAGTCGCACCGGCAGTCACTTTTTCACGCGCCAAAAGCAGCGTGTTGGCAAAATATGCCCTCACCTGCTCGTAATCATGCAACACGGCAATCACCGCCTGACCGTCCTGATGGCATTGGCGCAAAACTTCCAACAGCGCATAAGTCGTTCGCGCATCCACCGCGTTAAACGGTTCGTCCAGCAGCAAAAATTTGGCATCCTGCACCAGCATCCGCGCAAACAATACGCGTTGGAATTGACCATTGGACAAGTGCGCGATTTGGCGCGTGGCAAAATCCTGCATTTCCACGCGTTCCAAAGCCGCCATCACGCGCTTTTTCTGCTCCGCGTTCACACGTCCAAAAAAGCCGATTTCATACCACAGCCCCATCGCCGCCAATTCAAACACCGTCATCGGCTGGCTGCGGTCAATGTCCGACTGCTGAGGCAGATAGGCAATGTCCTTGCGCGCCATATTTTCATAGCGCACACTGCCCGTGTCCGTCTTCTGCAAGCCCATAATGGCTTTGAGCAAAGTCGATTTGCCCGCGCCGTTCGGCCCGAAAATCGTCCACATCTTGCCATCGTCAAACACCATATCGACATGGTGCACCACCGGCCTGCGCTGATAGCTGACCGTTAGATTTTCTACCACGATACTCATGGCGATACCGCCCAAAAATATACAGCCCACAACGCCGCCAATGCGGCAAGCGCAATCAGCAGCCTTTGCAGCAATCCGGTCAACAATACAGAATTCATAAGCCTAAAACCGCCCTTGCCCGAATACGGACAACAGGCCGTCTGAAAGAAAATTAAAACATTAAAATGATACTGTATAACGTTAACCCTGTAAATTTCTTTCGTTTTCAGACGGCATCGGGCAAAAGGCCGAATATCGGTTACAATCCGTTTTTTATTTGATGATTGTCCTATGTCTATTCCACTCTTAAACGAAAAACTCAATACCGAAACCGCCCGCATTTCATGGGAAGAGCTGCAACCCCACTTCGCACGCGGCGCCGCCGTTTATGTTGCGCCTGATTTGGATTTGATTGCCGTCGCCCGCCATGTTGCCGAAGATGAAGCCGCGCCATTGAAACAATGGATGGAACAAGGCAAATTCGGTGCCGTCAGCGATGATATGGCGCGTACTTTTCTAGCGGATAAGCAGGAAATGTGGGCGGTCGTTGTAGCACCGTGGGTATTGGTACAACCTTGCAAAGACTGATAAGGCCGTCTGAAAAAACAAAACCGGAACATTTCACATGCTCCGGTTTTTCATTTTTCAGACGGCCTATTGCAACGTAAAGCCTGCTTTGAATTCAAGCTTCGGCACCCCGATAACGAAACGTTTGCCGATGCTGTCTTCAAACTCATACGCGCCTTCAATACTGCCCCAAGGCGTGCTGATTTGCGAGCCGCTGTTGTACTCATAAGCTTCGCCCGGGTACAAAACAGGTTGCTCTTCAATCAGGCCGGCATGGCCGACTTGCTCTGTTTCACCGTGTCCGTCGGTGATTTCCCAAAAACGCTGACGCAAAGTAATGATTTCATCGCTGCGGTTGCAGATAGTAATCAGATAATTGAAGGCGTAGCGGTCGCGGTAGACGTCGCTTTGGCCGGCCATATAACGTGGCTCCACGTTAATCTCGATTTCATTCATAATTGTTTACCCCGTATGGTATTTATTTTATTTCAATCCGGATAATTCCGGCGTGCCCGCCCTATTTTTGCAAAGGGTCGAAACACTTAAAGCGCATCACGCGATCCAATAAAACAGGCCCAAGACCATCAAGGTCATCGCAGCCGCAATCAAATCATCAAGCATAATGCCCAAACCTCCATGAATCCGCCGGTCAAACCATTTGATCGGCCATGGTTTCAACGCATCAAACAAGCGGAAAATAACAAAAGCCGCCAGCCACCAGCTCCATTTAAAAGGAATCAGCGACAGCACCAGCAGCATCGCGACAATTTCATCCCAGACGATACCGCCGTAATCCTGAATACCCAGTTCCCTCTCGGTATAACCGCAAATGCGGATACCCCAGAAAAACAAGGCGATACACAATAAAAGCAATATCCAGCCGTCTATGCCCAACAGGCACAATACAAAAGCCAGAGGTAATGCTGCCAGCGTTCCGGCCGTACCCGGCGCAACCGGCGACAAGCCGCTGCCGAAACCGAATCCTAAAAAACACAATGGTTTGTGCAACAGCCAAGAAAAAGTAGGTTTACGTTCAGCCAAAATGATCAAATCCTAAAGAAGTCAGTTCCAATACGCCGCCTTTGGCATCCAAAATATTCAGACGGCCTGAGTCAGTAATTTTACCAATTCGGGCAACCGGTACGCCACTTTGTTCCGCTGCCTGACAAACGCGTTCACTGTCTTTTGGAGCAGCAGTAAAAATCAGTTCATAATCATCGCCGCCGGCCAATACTGCCGACAACCATTGTTCGCGCGACAAAACGTTTTTCAATTCAGGCAACGACGGCACACAATCGGCAAATATTTCTGCACCGACAGCAGAGGCTTTTAAAATATGCCCCACATCTTGAGCCAGGCCGTCTGAAACATCTTGCGCGGCATGGGCAAACGGCAACAATGCCTGACCCAATGAAACGCGCGGCTCCGGACGGAGCAATTTATCATCGCAAACCGCCATGATTTCAGACGGCAATTGATAATGCCCAAGATGTTTGTTCAACGCAGCAGCAGCCAAACCCAACCGACCCGATACCCAAATATCGTCGCCGACTTCGGCCGCATCACGCCGCAGGGCACGCCCTGTCGGAACTTCACCTACTATCGTTACATTAAAGACCAAATCACCTTTAGTGGTATCGCCACCAATCAACACCGTATCAAAACGCGCGGCCAAAGCAAAAAAGCTATCGCAAAAACGTTTGAGCCAGTCTTGATTCAATTCAGGCAAGGCAGCACTGAGCAACACCCACCGCGGCTTGGCACCCATTGCGGCCATATCGGACAAATTTACTGCAAGCATTTTCCATGCCAAATCTTCGGGCAAAACATCTTCAAAAAAATGTCTACCCTTAACCAACATATCAGCGCTAAAACATAAATCAAATCCGTTACTTGGGCGAATAATAGCGGCATCATCGCCTATGCCCAAAATCAAACCTTCCGATTTTTGTCGCTGCAAATATTGTCTGATAAAGTCAAATTCCGTCATATTTATCCAATATAACTATAACTTAGATTACTATATCTAATTTTGTGCCAGCCTAATGTTTGCCTGCTAAAACGTCAAACATCAAACTTCCATATTATTTAGATATAAAACTCAATAAGTTAAAGGCCGTCTGAAAATACAGATTTCAGACGGCCTCATGTTCTCAAACCACTCTGAGCAGGTAGATTTACAGATAGACGATTTCGCCTGTCCGCCCCCTGCTCTCTCGACTTGCCCACCAAATAAATTGCGGCAGGACATCTTCGTAGTTTTTACGTTCGCTTTTCGATTCGCCCGGATGGGATTTGATACGTTGCGGCGAATTGATGGCCCCCGGCACCAAAACATTGGCACGCAGATTGTCAAAACGTTCCCACTCGTCCGCGGCCACTTTACACAAATAATTAAGCGCGGCTTTAGAAGCTCCGAAACCGCCCCAATAGGCTTGCGGTTTTTCGCCGTGGCTTTCGCCGACAAAAATCACAGAAGCGTCTTCGGATTGCTTCAACAATGGGAACAGCGCACGGGTCAGGCCCATAGGCGCAACGGTATTGATACGGTATTGGTTGACCCATTCCGATACGGTTTGGAAATCCAATGGCGACAAGGCATAGAAATAGCTGGCGCAATGCACCACGCCATCCAATTTTCCGCCGGTAGCTTCATCAATGGTTTCCGCAAACTGTTTAAATTCTTTTTCCTCAGCGCTCATCAAATCAAAGCAGATGGCAAACGGCTCTGGGCTGCCCGCAGCCACAATGGCATCATATACTTTTTCCAAACGCTTTTGATGACGCGCCACCAAAATGACAGTCGCTCCGGCCGCCGCATAGGCTTTGGCAACCTGCTCGCCCAAGCCTTGGGATGCGCCGGTAACCAAGATGGTTTTGTCCGCTAATGTCGTCATGACTTTTCCTTGAACTTTATGGTTTCGGATATTGTATCGGCTTGGTAAGTTTTGTAAAGTCAAAAAGGCCGTCTGAACATTCAGACGGCCTCAGTTTATTCAAACCGCAAATCCAGCATAAGCTTTTCAGCCGCGGCAAAACCTGACTGAACCGCCGCTTCCAATGTTGCAGGATAGCGCGGATGGAGGTAGTCGCCGGCCGGATAAATACGGCGATGGTGCAGCCATGAGAAATCAGGTTGTACAAAATCAACCGTTGCCGCCGTAGTCGCGCGTTTTTCCGTAATAATGCGTACGGCTTCGGGTTTATCCAAATCCGGACAAACCCGCTTAATGTCCGCATGAATTTTCTCGGCTAAATCTTTATCCTTCCAAGCCTCGGTGTAATCGGAAACGCTGATGACAACCGCGACTTCATTATCCGGCAAACCCAATGCCCCCCGATGCAGCACCCATTGCGCCGTACCATCGTCAAGACCGGTTAAAGGCGCAGGTAGTTTGACTGTTTGGGCATAACGCAAATAAACCGTAGTAATCGCATGGTAATGCAACGATTGATAGGCCGTCTGAATATAGTCAGGCGTATCTTCAGGCAAAAGCGCGTCAACATGATATGGCGCAACAGCCAAAACAACCGCATCAAATACTTCGCCATTGATTTCAATTCGTCCATCAATATGATGGTTTAAATGGGAAACACGAGTTTCAAGATGTATCTTTGCACCATGCTTGTGCAGAAAATCCAAAGCCGGTTCGGCTACGATCCGCCCTAAATCCTGCTTAGGCAAAAGATAATCACTGTTCGCCTTTTCAGACCACACACCATCATTCAATACATTACATAAAATGCGCAACGATGCCTGTTCTAACGGTGTATTTAAAGCACCCCAGACCAAAGGTTGCCAAAACTGGCCAAGCAGGCTGCGGGGAACATTTCGTGTTCTCAACCACTTTGCAACCGTCAAATCGGTTTTATGATGGCCTGCCCAACGTTGCAATGCCGACATATCCGACAGCAATTTGATTCTCAATGAAAAGGAAAGATTTTTTGCACGCAGGATACCGACAAGCAAATGCCACGGTGCAGGTAGAGAGGCCGTCTGAAACTGCAATCCCTCATGGATGTACCATTGCAAAGGCTGGCGTAAAAAGGCTGATTCAGATTGAACGCCAATATGTCGCATCAAATTTTGAACACCATGATACGCACCCAATAAAATATGCTGCCCATTATCCAAAAAGCTGAATCCATCATCTTTCCCTGCTAAGGCACGCGCCCTACCGCCCGCTTGCCTCCCGGCTTCAAACAAAGCAATATCAGCTCGTTGAATCAGGGAAACCGCCGCAGACAAACCTGCCCAACCGGCACCAATCACAGCAATTTTTGGACGCTGAGTATTCATGGTTTAAATCCAAACAGCCAAGTTTTCAAAGCAATACGTTTTTTACGGGGAGAAGGAATCGCAATTTTGTAAGTCAAAACATTTTGTGCGCCATCACGGTCAATTTCATTCAACAGCGCATAATAAATAGCCGCCATAATCAGGCCGACTTTTTGCGATTTCTTATCCTCAGCCGGCAAAAGCAACATAGCCTCACGATAAGTTTCACGCGCCCTATCCACTTGAAACTGCATTAATTTCGCAAAATTGTCTGTCGGTTTACATTGCATGATGACGTTGGCAGGTACATCAAATTTCTGCATTTCCTCTATCGGCAGATAAATTCTTCCCTGCCGTGCATCTTCGCCCACATCGCGAATAATGTTCGTCAACTGCAAAGCCAAGCCCATTTTGTCCGCATATTCCAAAGTTTTCAGATTGGAAAAACCTAAAATCCGTGCAATAAGACGCCCCACTACTCCGGCAACACGGTGGCAATACAGCTTTAATTCATCAAAACTACCATAACGAGCCTGCTCCAAATCCATCTGCATGCCATCAATCAAAGCTTCAAATTCATTCTTCGGCAAATCAAAACTTGCCCGAATATCCTTTAAAGCTTGATGAACTGGATGCTCAGGCATCTCATTATTAAACACTTTGTCCAGATCACTGCGCCACCAATTCAAGGTAATCTGAGCCACATTCGGATCAGTACAGCCATCGACCACATCATCCAGTTCACGACAAAAAGCGTATAAAACAGTGATCGCATTTCGTTTTTCTACTGATAAAAAACGAAAACCGGATAAAAAACTGGAATGGCTTTCCGCAGCCTTTTGACGACAATAATCTAAAGCAAGCACTGTGTATCCTAAAAATATTGTTATAAATAATTAGCAGGGATTTTATCCGTATTTAAAAAAGTACGCCAATATCAAAACCCATCTTACGACAAGGCCGTCTGAAAGCTGATTTCAGCATCTTTCAGACGGCCTAAGACCTTGCAATAATATAAGTTACCAAAATTTTATGATCAATCTCATTTTCAAAATACAAAAACTTTCTAATTTTCCAACTTCTTGTTCAATATGAGGAAGATTTTAGTCAATTGAAAATTTATGGCGTATTTTTATGCATTAAATGTCGTTAACAGACTATTTTTATGAAGGTCTCAACCTGAAACCTATTTTGTAAATTCTATTTCATTTCCCCTACTCATGCTCCTTTCCCAACAACCGTTTTTTAATGCAATATCGTCAAATCCCCCTTGTCTCTTACCTTATTGCCCGACGGAAGCCCCCACTGGTTCAAGCTTCATCCCCGCCCCCAAACAAAGCCGTCCCGTGGCCCAACCGGCAAACGGTTCGGCCGCAGGGCGGCATACAGGCAGAGTCCGGCTTATTTTTTCACGGCAGGC
>NZ_JBQCUK010000010.1:0-70733 GCF_051963335.1 Neisseria sp. P0004.S004 | reverse complement strand
AATCTCTTGCTTAATTTACAATTGGTTATCTGCATTTTCGTAGCCTAGCATAACTGCTAATCTACGTCAGCCCCTTTTTTTATGGCTTGTATTTGAGTAATTAAGATAATTCGTGATTTCAAAATGAGAAGGGCCGTCTGAAAGATTTATTTTCAGACGGCCTTTTATTAAAACAGTTTAGTTTGGCCCGGGCCATTTCCATACGCACATCGCTGCCAGTATCGTACAGATTAAAAAAATAATACTGGATAAGCCATGCCAAATGCCGAATGTTCCGCCTACTAGGGATAAGAGCCAGTTATCCAGTCCGTACTTGTGCGCCTCGATAACCGGCGTAACCAAAAGATGATTACAGGCTAAGAGTAGCCAAAGTACCAAAACCCACCAAGAGAGGGAGGCAAGTTGCCGTCTGAAAAAGGCATAGGCTGCGCCAAAAATAACTAAGCCGCATATTGCGGTAATGGCAAACAAAATGCCGGCGATTTCTCCTGCCAGCATCTTAGGCAGGAGATGGAATAGTATGGGGGCGACAATGTAGCCGGCTGTCAGTTGCATGCCTAGCCAAATGGCAGCAGCGGTTTGAGTAATTTTGTAGGGTAGGCTCATCTGGTTTCTCTTTGGGAAATTCTGTTTTAGTTGTGATGGTGTAACAAAAGGCCGTCTGAAAACGTTTTCAGACGGCCTTGAGTTTATTTAGATGTATTGTACGGAAATAATATCATATTCACGCACGCCACCGGGGGCCTGAACTTCTGCAACGTCGCCTTCTTCTTTTCCGATCAAGGCACGGGCAATTGGGGAGCCAACGTAGATTTTGCGTTCTTTAATGTCTGCTTCGTCTTCGCCGACAATTTGGTAGGTTACTTGTTCTTCGGTTTCCAAATCTTCCAGTGTTACTGTTGTGCCGAATACGATTTTGCCTTCGGCATGGATTTCGGCAGGATTGATGATGTGGGCCATAGAGAGTTTGTGTTCCAGCTCGGCAATACGGCCTTCGATAAAGCCTTGGCGCTCTTTGGCGGCTTCATATTCGGCATTTTCAGACAAATCACCGTGTGAACGTGCTTCTGCAATGGCTTCAATAATTTCTGGACGAGCCACGCTTTTGAGGTGTTGAAGTTCTTGTTTCAGTAATTCTGCACCGCGGACGGTCAAAGGGATTTTTTGCATAAGATTCTCCATGAAAGCATGATGATGCTTTTAAAATTTTATCCGGCCACGCGCGGTAGCCGGATTGGAAATAAAAATACAAGCCGCCAAAGCTTGGCGGCTTGATGAATAAATAAGTAATGCCTGTATTCTACCAAATTCTGCCGAAACCGCAATGATTAAAACGGATTTTCAGTAAAGTGTTGTTTTCTGTCTATTTTGTTTTTTCAGACGGCCTGCAAGCTAAATATTGAAGTATTTCAAAGCTACGCTTGAAAAACGGTTTCGTAAATGAATGGTTTTGATTAAAATGCTTGCTAATAATCCTTAAGGATTAGTCTGCTTTAATTATATAAAGAGAATATATGGAAACAAAACCAACTTCCCAAAATGAACAACAGGCTAACCGCCGTTATTTGACTGTTTGGCGATGGCATTTTTATGCCGGACTTTTGGTCGCGCCGTTTTTAACTCTGCTGGCTGTTACAGGGTTGGGAATGCTGCTATTTGCCAATATCACCGGTAAAGAAGGCGAGCGGATACATGTTACGCCGCAAGCAGTGGTGCAGCCTTTGTCGGCTCAAGCTGAAGCCGCCAGACAGTTTGTGAATCCGGAAACTGCTTCTGTGGTGCAATATATTGCGCCGCGCGCAGATGATATGGTGGCCGTATTTCGTGTGAACAACGACGATAAAGCCACTATGGTTGCCGTTGATCCTTATACGGCAAAAGTCGTGAATACGATACCGCGCGGTCAAGGCTGGTATCACACGATGGACGAAATCCATGGCGATATGATGATGGGTGCGACTGGTGACTACCTGTTGGAAACTGCTGCATCGCTAACCATCATCATGATTGTGACCGGTATTTATTTGTGGTGGGTAAAACAGCGTAGTCTGAAGGCCGTCCTTTTACCTAAAGCAGGCAAAGGCCGTTCTTGGTGGCGCAACCTGCACGGTGCGGTTGGCTCTTGGGTTTCTTTGATTTTGCTGCTGTTCTGTTTGTCTGGTATTGCTTGGGCAGGTATTTGGGGTGGTAAGGCTGTGCAGGCATGGAGCCAATTCCCAGCCGGCAAATGGGGTGTGGAGCCTAATCCGGTATCTTCCGTGCCAACCCATGGCGATGTGTTGAATGATGGCAAATCCAAAGAAGTGCCGTGGATTTTAGAGCTGACGCCTATGCCGGTTTCCGGTACGACACTGGGCGAAAACGGCATTAATCCAAGTGAACCGATGACGTTGGAAACGGTTGACCGCTTTGCACGCGAAATTGGCTTTAAAGGCCGCTATCAGTTAAACCTGCCTAAGGGTGAAACAGGCGTATGGACGCTGTCGCAAGACTCAATGAGCTACGATATGATTAGTCCGACTGCGGATCGTACGGTACATATTGATCAATACAGTGGCAAAATCCTGGCGGATATTCATTTTGACGATTACAACTGGTTTGGCAAGTTCATGGCAGCAAGTATTGCTTTGCATATGGGTACACTGGGCTGGTGGAGCGTGCTGGCGAATGTTGTGTTCTGTCTGGCAATTATTTTTATCTGTGTCAGCGGCTGTGTAATGTGGTGGAAACGCCGTCCTTCGGAAGCGCGGTGTTTGGTTCCTCCTGCACAGAAAATCAAATTGCCGGTATGGTGGGCAATGGCTGTGCCACTTTTGATTTTGGCTGTGATTTTCCCAACGGCCATTGCTGCAATCGTTGTTATTTGGATTTTGGATACACTGTTGTTGTCGCGTATCCCAGCATTGGCAAGATGGTTTAAATAACTGCCCGATGTGATTAAAGGCCGTCTGAATCTTTTGTTTCAGACGGCCTTTTTTATAAAGGTTAAAAGAAGCAGGGGAGTTATGATTCTGTTTAAGTTTATGCGTGAGATGGGGATTGTGATTGGCTTACAGGATTGTGTAAGAAAGACGAGGTCTTGTATAAAAACAAAAAACCCACTTCATTGAAGTGGGTTTTTGATGAAAGCTATTAACCTTTGCGAGCAGGCAATTTTTCTTTAATGCGAGCTGCTTTACCAGTCAGGCCGCGCAAGTAGTACAGTTTGGCGCGACGTACGTCACCACGGCGTTTAACTTCGATTTTTTCTACGGTAGGGGAGTACAGTTGGAAAGTACGTTCTACACCTTCGCCACTAGAGATTTTGCGAACGATGAAGTTGCTGTTCAAGCCACGGTTGCGGCGAGCGATAACAACACCTTCGTATGCTTGCAGACGGCTGCGGGAACCCTCAACCACGCGTACAGATACGACAACGGTGTCGCCTGGAGCGAATTCAGGGATTTCTTTGTTCAAGCGAGCGATTTCTTCTTGCTCTAATTGTTGAATCAAGTTCATTTATTTTTCCTAAGTTATGATTGGATTTCCTGTTGCTCTTGCAAGATTTCTTTTAAGAGGCGGGATTCCTTTGGGATTAAACTGCGCTTTTCCAATAAATCGGGTCGGCGCTCTAAAGTGCGTCGTAGCGATTGTTTCAATCGCCACTCGGCAATCAAGCCATGATTTCCTGAACGTAAGACATCAGGAACCATCATGCCTTGGAATTCTACAGGTTTGGTGTAATGAGGACAGTCTAAAAGGCCGTCTGAAAACGAGTCTTGTTCGGCTGACTGTATATCGCCCAATACACCCGGAACCAATCTTAAGACGGCATCCATCAACATCATGGCGGGTAATTCGCCACCCGAGACGACAAAGTCGCCAATGCTGATTTCTTCGTCCACACTGCGTTGCAGCAGTCTTTCATCTATGCCTTCATAGCGTCCGCATAGAAGAATAAGATGGGGCAGTTCGGCAAGTTCTGCGGCTTTTTTATGTGTCAGCGGCTGACCTTGTGGACTGAGATAAATTACTTTGGCAGGTTTTGGCGAGTTTGCTTTGGCTTCTTCAATTGCCGCTTGAAGCGGTGGCGCCATCATAATCATTCCCGGGCCGCCACCGAAGGGGCGATCATCGATATAGCCAAGTTTGTTGTCGGCAAATTTTCGGGGATTAATGGCTTGAAACTGCCAAAGGTTTTGTTTTCTTGCCCTGCCTGTAACGCCATATTCGACAACGCTGTCGAACATCTCTGGAAAAATGGTGATGGCTTGAATCAGCATCAGTAGTCCAAGCCCCAGTCGGCGATAATGGTTTTGCTGTTGGTGTCGACAGATTCGATATAGTTGGAGACGAAGGGAATCAGGATTTGTCCGTGTTCGCCTTTAATCATCAAAACATCATTTGCACCGGTTTCCATCAGGTTGCTAACTTTGCCGAGGACGATGTTTTCTTTATTGATGACGGTCATGCCGACTAAATCTGCCCAGTAGTATTCGTCTTCCTCAGTAGGGGCGAATGACTCTCTGGGAATTTCGATGGTATAGCCGCGCAAGGCAAATGCTTGATCGCGATCGTCTATACCTTCAAATTTGACCTGAAGTTCGCCATTGACAATTTTACCTGCCTCAAGCGTGACATTCAGGGTTTTACCATCCTTGCACAACTGCCACTCTGGGTAGTCCAGCAGGCTGTCGGTGTATTCGGTATTGGCAGCGATTTTAAGCCAGCCTTTAATGCCGAATACGCCTTTGATGTAGCCCATGGCTACCCGTTTTTGAGTGTCTGTCATGGTCGTTTCAGCTGATTAAGCAGCGATTTTTTGCTCTTTAATCAGTTTGGCAACTGCATCGCTAACTTTCGCGCCTTGAGCGACCCAGTGGTTGATGCGGTCTGCGTCGAAACGTACGCGTTCTTGTTTTTCGTTGGCAACGGGGTTGTAGAAACCTACGCGCTCGATGAAGCGGCCGTCACGACGGTTGCGAGAGTCAGTTACGACTACGTTGAAGAAAGGGCGGTGTTTTGAGCCGCCGCGAGCCAAACGGATAACTACCATTTTGAGTCCTTTTGAAAAATGCGGATATATAGAAACCGCTAATTTTAGGATATTTCACACGGGTTATGCAAGTTTTTATTTGTTTTTGTTGCTGTTTTGCCATTCGTTCAAATCGAGGCTTGCTTGATACAGTCCGCGGTCGGTTTCCAACGGGGTAACGGTAAATCCTGATTTTTCAGCGAGTTTGAGCATCGGTGTGTTTTCTTTGAGGATTTCCGCATTCATGGTTTGATAACCTTGCTGTGTGGCAGTTTGGATAATGAGGCTCATCATTTTGCCGGCCAAGCCGGTTTTGCGGGCTTCGGCGGCCAATGTAATGCCGAATTCGCATTCGTTGCGATTGATGCGGCTGTAACGGCTGACTGCGACGATACGGCCGTCTGAAGCGAAGGCGGCCCATGCGCATTCGTTATGGAAATCGGGGCGGGTCAGCCGTGCGAGTGTGGGCTGCGGTAATTCGTTGGTGTGGGTCATGAAGCGCGTATAGCAGTCGGCCGCGGGTAATTGGCGGACAAATTTTTGTTTGGCTTCGGCATCTTCAGGCTCTAGTGCGCGAATGTGCAGGGTGTTGCCGTCGGGTAGAGTGAATGTGTCGGTTTGGTTCGGGTAGGGGGCGAGTACGTTTTGTATTTTGGACGTTTCGGTTTTAGGATGCAGCAGTTCGGACGCGGCTTCGCCGGTGTTGCGTAGAAACTCGGCTGCAGCCGGATTCTTTTGTTGGAGGTAGGCGGCGGCACTTTGCATTTTGGCGGCGGCTTGTTCTAAGGTTTGGACGGCTTTTTTGGGGATTTTGGTTGTCGGTGCGGCTGGTTTTTCCACAATTTCAGGAATGATGGTGCTGCTGTATTGGCTGCCGTTGTAGTTGAGGATGATGTCGCCGATATGCTGGTTGTTGTGGATAAGCGTGTTTAGGGAATGCAGGAATTGATTGAGAATGGAAGTATTGTCAAGTTCTGCAAATTGGCTTAAACGCTGGATATCGAGCGTGGTAAAGGGCGGTAATGCGACTTGGGTTTGGCCGTTGTAATGGGCGGTCAGGATGTTGCCGTAAATGGGATGACGGCTGAATCGGAATTGAACGGCATTGTGCTTTTGGGTTTGGTACGGAGGCAGGTACAGGGCCTCTGCCATCAGTTCGGTTTGACCGGATGCAATGGCTTTATCGATACTTTTGTTTTTAGGCGTTTTCAGACGGCCTGTTTTGGCTGGGGCGGGGGTGTTTTGCGCTTGTTGCAAACAGGCGGTTTGATTGCGGAAATAAAGTGTCAGCAAGGCTTCTTCCGGGGTGTTAAACCGGGTCAGGCCGTCTGAAAAACGATGGCTGATGAGAATGGGCTTGCTGGTTTTTTGTGCTAAGTTATTCAGTGTTTGATGAATGCCGTACGCGTCCGGCGTGTCCGGCGAAATAATGCCGAGCAGGGCTTGGGTGTGCGGATTTTGCAATTGTTCGAGTGCCAGGCGGTGGATGCGTGCGGGCGTGGGGTCGCTGCCGATGCAGCCTTGTTGGATGGATGGTGCGTCGGTTGGAAGGTTGAGGGTCAATTGGCAGGCATCGGCGGTGCTGCGCAGCCATTCTATCGGCGTATCGGACAAAATAGTGGGATGGGTAATGACGGGAATGCCGGAAAGATGGGCTTTTAAGGCTGCTTCGAGTTCGTTGATATTGAATACCGGCAGGAAGTTGCAATGGCGGCCGAGGCTGTGTAGGACGGCTTTGTCTGTGTCGTCGGTGTAATGTGTGGACAACAGGATAAGCGGGGTGTGGCGTGCAAAGTGTCGGATGGCGCTGAACAGCTCGCGTTGGTTTTCGGCCGGATTGTAGTGGATGACGGCAACTTTGGTATGGCGGTTGTGGCCGAAGCGGTTGAGCCAGTCGGCAGAGGTGGTGGGGCTTAGGTTGTAGTTGAGGCTGATGTGGCGCGATACGCCTTGATGCATTGTGTTCAGCAGATGGTTGATGTTGCGGCTGACAGTGCTGTGGCCGGTGAGTAATGCGATATGGCCGGCCGGATAGTCGGCTTGGGTGCCGATATTGAGATTGAGTGAGGGAAGTTGGACGCCTGCGCTGTTACATACGCTGATGTTTAATTCGTCGCCGTGATATTTTTGAATAATGGAACGGGCGTTTTTGCAGGATTCGGGCGGCAGGTTTTCCCAATCTTGGATCAGGATAATGTGGAGCAGGCCTTTTTTGCGGCAGGCTTTGAACAGTGTGTCGTAATGGTCGTGCGGGATGACGGCAACAACTAAGTCGGCCTGGCCTGGAATTTTGCTGAGGCTGGAGTAGGAGGGGAGGCCGGCGACGCTGCTGTGGCGGAGATTGACGGGCGTGATTTTGCCTTGATATGAGGAACCGAGCAGGTGGCTGAAAATGCGTTCGCCAAGGCTGTGCGGACGTTCGCTGGCGCCGACAAGGATGATGTGTTCGGGCATGAAGAAGTAGCCGGTTTGGACGGTTGCATTCATGATGGTTCCTTATTTGTGTTTTGGGCCGTCTGAAGAGTTTCAGACGGCCTTATTTTTAGGCTTCTTTTTTGTCTCCGGCTTTCTTTTTGGGAAGGATGAAACGCATCCTCAGGCCGTTGGGTTTGATGTTTTCAGCAATGATTTTGCCGCAGTGCTGTTCCATGATGTGTTGCGTCAAGGCAAGCCCCAAGCCGGTGCCGGGTTTGTGTGCGCTGGAGTCGGCACGATAAAAGGCGGTAAAAATATGCGGAAGCTGCATTTCATCGACACCCGGGCCGTTGTCGGTAACATCGATAATCCAGTGTTTGCCGTCTTGTCCGATATGGGTCTGAATGGTACTGCCTTCCGGGCTGTAGTTGATGGCGTTGCGGATAACGTTGTCAAAGGCGCGGTACAAATAGCCTTCGTTGGCACTGATCACGGCATTTTCAGGGATTTTAGGGTCAATGCTCAAGGTAACGCTTTGATTGTTTTGGTGGGCAATGCTTTGATTGTCCTCAATCAAGTTGGTCAGGAACGGAACGAGTTTGAGGTTTTCTTTTTCCAAAGGAATATTGGAAGTCTCTAGGCGGGAGAGGGTCAATAATTCACCTACCAAAGTATCCATGCGCACCAATTCGCCTTCAAGCCGCTTGAGGTATTGCTCTTGTTTTTGCGGCTGAGATTGAATCAGGCCGACAATTGCCTGCATGCGTGCCAGTGGTGAACGCATTTCATGAGAAACGTGGTGGAGCAAATGACGCTCTTTGGCCACAAGTTTTTCCAATTTTTCGGCCATTTTGTCGAACTGTACGGCAAGGTGGGACAATTCGTCATCACGGTCGTCAACCTGCTGGGAAATGCGGGTTTCGAGTTCGCCGTTGGCTACCCTGTCCATGCCGCCGCCAAGAATTTTAATGGGCTTGGTGATGTTGTTGGCAAGGATATAAGCCATCAAGAGGCCGACGATGATGATGAAAGACAGAATGATAAATTCGTGCCAAATCGGTGAAAGCGGCAGGCCGGGAATGAAAAGCGGGCTGGGCAGGCGCTGGGCTTGATGGTTGTCCCAGCCTTTAATGAAGAAGAGGTATTCTTCGCCAAAGCGGTCGTATTCGATGTGGGCTAAATCGGATTCGGGATTGTTGATGGCGAAGATGCGGGCGCGTTCGATGGACAGGCTGTCAATATTGCGGCCTAAAATATCTTTTTTATCGTCGCCGGTAATCACATAAACGGCATTGGAAACCGGATTGTTTTTCCATTCCGAAAGAATTTCACGCGCACCGCTGTCTCCGCGCGAGTTGAACGCGGAGATGATGCTGCTCATCAATGTGGTTTCGATGGTGCGGCGTTGGTTGAATTGGTTTTCGGCGAGGGTGTTTTGCACCAGCCAAAATGAAAAACTCGCCACAAAGATTGCGCAGACGATGACTGCGCAAAATGTGGCGAAGATGCGTTGAAACAGTTTCATTGATCTGTTTAATCTTTAGTTTTTAACAAACAGGTAGCCTAAGCCGCGTACAGTTTGAATCAGGGAGGCATCGCCCAATTTGTGGCGGATGCTGGAGATGTGTACGTCGATGCTGCGGTCAAATTTAGCCAGTTTGCGGTCGAGTGCCTCGATAGACAGGGTCTCTTTGCTGACGACTTGTCCGGCGTGGCGCATCAAAACTTCGAGCAGGTTGAATTCGGTGCTGGTCAATTCGAGCGGAGTGTCTTTGATGCTGGCTTGGCGTTTGGCCGGGTACAAAACGACGTCGCTGACAGAAATGCTGTTAGGCGCGTTGTTTTGTTCGTTGCTGTGTTGCGCACGGCGCAGGATGGCGTTGATGCGGGCCAAGAGTTCGCGTGGTGTGCATGGTTTCGGAACATAATCGTCCGCACCCATTTCCAGACCGATGATGCGGTCGATGTCGTCGCCTTTTGCGGTCAGCATGATGATGGGTACGGTGCTTTGGGTGCGTACGTTTTTCAGTACGTCCAAACCGTTCATTTTAGGCATCATGGAGTCTAATACGACGACATCGTATTGTCCGGTCAGAATTTCTTGAACGCCGGCTTCGCCGTCGGGAACACTATGAACGTTGAGGCCTTCGGCAGTCAGGTATTCGGTCAGCAATTCGGTCAAGAGGGCATCGTCATCTACGAGTAATACGCGACTCATGGAATTTCCTTTTCGTGATTGTATGCGCCGCGGTACTAAATGGCAGTACGGCGCTTAAAATAGAGTTGTGTTCAATCTTAACATGCAATCTGCTTTTGTTGATAGCGTAATTTTCTGTGCTTTTGCGCTTTTTTGCATAGAAACTCGCTGCTCTTTACATTTTCAGACGGCCTGTAAGGACAAACTGACAATTGGGTGTGTTTTGTTCAGGGTTTGTCGCATGATTTGGCAGTTTGGTGTTTCGGTGCGTTGATGAAATCTTTGCAATCGGACAAAAGTTTGGGCAGCAGTGGGGCGAATGCCGGATGGCTGCGTATTTTGTCGGCGTAGAAATACATCATATAGGGGTAATAATATTGCACTGCCTGCATCCATTGCGCACCTTCTTCTTTCTTGCCTTGTCGGTAGAGGTAGAGGCCGACTTGATAGGCGTTGGAGTAGGGGCGGTAGGTCAGGGCTTTGAGTGCGGCTTCTTCTGCCCACGGGCGGATGTAGGCATCGGTCGGATCTGCACGTTTGCTCAAGCTCAAATCGGCGTAATAGGCAAGCATGGGGCTTTCTTTGGAAAGTCGTTGCAAGCCGTCGATTTTGTTTTGAACCGTTTGCTGATCATCAGTTTTCCCTACACGGCTATATTGGGTCAGATTTTGATATTCCCAGCTGAGGTTTGCCATGCCGATTAAAATCGATAAAGCGGCTATACCGCATGACCATTGTCTGATTCGGGTAGATAAAGGGCCGTCTGAAACATCTTTCGGATAAGAGGGTGTCAGCGACAGAATCAGGCTGAATACGGTGAGGAAGTAAATATACCAAAGTGGATATTCAAGCATGCTGTGGCAAAGGCTGACGGCGGCGGCAGTTAGTAAAAACAGCGAGGCCGGTGTTTGGTTGCGGCCCAACAGTCGCCACACGGCTGCAAGCAGGGTTAAGGCTGCAAGCAAGGTGCCGGCAATGCCCATTTCGGATAATAACTGCATGACGATGTTGTGCGAATGGGTAAACAGTACGCCGAGGATGTTGTTGGGGAAGTATTGTTGTTGGGCATTGATCAGGAAGGTTTGCTGGGCAAAGCTGTTCCAGCCATGGCCGAACCAAGGTGCGGATTGAAAGGCAATCCATGCCTTGCTCCATTCGATTTGGCGCATGGAACCTTCAAAACCGCTGGTGCCTGCGCGTTCGACAGCGGTTTCGTATTTAATGTTGCCAAACAAATCCAGCAGGCTGCCCATGCCGAATTGGAAAGCGGCGGCCAGGGTGGCAGTTAGGAGAAAAATGCACAGTGCGCGTTTGTGTTGGAAGCGGGTACGCCAAAACCATAACGGCGTAATCAGGAATAGGGCGGCGATATAGCCTAAGATGGTGCGTGAGTTGACAAGGCCGAGGGTTGCAGTCAATGCTAATACGAACAGAAAACCTGCTGCATTGGACATTTTGCGCGCCGTCCATAAATAGGATGCCGCCAAAATGCCCCACATTAAATAATGTCCCAAATGGTTGCGTTGGCCGAGTTGGCCGTTTACGGTGCCGTTGCTTCGGGCAATGATGCCGTTCAACCATTCTACGTTGGACCAGCCTTTAAATTGCAACCAGACGATGGCGGCCTGTATGGTTGCTCCTATCAATAAAGACCAAGCAAAGATGCTGACGACGCGTTCTTGCCCGTAAGCTGCTACCCAGCCGCGAACCGACCATGCGCCCAGTGCCAAAATGACAAAGGTCCAGGCAGTGATATCGCTCATACCGGGGTAGATGGAATGCATGAAGCGCGCTTGGAGTGACCAAAATGCGGCCATGGCAAACAAACCGATACTGAGTGCGGGAAGGCGGATATTCAGCAGGCCTTTGTGTGCGCTAATCAATGTCAGTACCAATGAGCCGCTCAATGAGATGGCTTCTAAATAAAAGCTGGGCAGTGGGCCGACTCGGTAGAGTGAGAGAAAAGGGACGGCGCAAATCCAAAGAAAACTGAGCCATAAAGGCCAAAAGGTTTTTACTGAAGATTCGGCCAGGCCGTCTGAAAGTGTGTGGTAGGTCATTTTGATGTGTGTTTTTGTTGTTTGATAAATGCAAGGCAGCCGAGAAAAAAGGTAATGCACAATAATACGGAAATAGCGGCGCAAATCCGGCTGGCGAGAGCCGTGTCTGCCAGGCGCATACAGGCTTCAGCAAAGTAAATCAGAATCAGCATGGAGCTGTATTGGTAAGTGTAGATGCGTTTTTTCAAAATGCCGGTCAACGGCAGGCACAAAGGCAGAGCTTTCAATGCCAGCCATGAGCCGCCTTCGCGCAATGGCGCGATCCATAATTCCCATGATAAGGAAAGCAAAATCAAAAGGATAAGACTTATGGAAGTTGCAAGATAAGGTAACGGGGAGCGAGTATTGTTCACAATATAAAGGGCGTAAGCCGTACTGGAAAACTTGAAATTATACCGCTAAAAATGCGGGGGGAGCCAAGAATATTGCTTAAGGATATTCAAGAAAGAATTTATTGTTTTTCTTTAAATTAATGAAACTTTATCCTGTTTTATAGTCTTATTAATATATTTATCAAATAAAAATTGTGCTATTATTATAGACGCTGTATCTCAGGAGGATAGAAAACCATGAATCGCGTTGCTGACGTTATCCGTGACGATATTAAAGTAATGACAGCTTATCAGGTTGCCGATTTGCCGGAAGGTTTTATTAAGTTGGACGCCATGGAGTGTCCGCATCATCCTTTCGCCGGATATGAATCTTTGTTGTCAGAATGGGCGGATATAGTAAAAGAAGCCCCGATTCATTTGTATCCTCATACTGCCAAAAGCGGGATTTATGAAGAATTAAGGGAAGTCTTCGGTATTCCCGGCAAGGCGGAAATCGCATTGGGCAACGGCTCCGACGAGCTTATCCAGTTTTTGACCATGCTGGTTGCCAAACCCAATGCGTGTGTATTGGGTATTGAGCCAAGTTTTGTTATGTATCGTCATAATGCCGCGCTTTATGGCATGGAATATGTCGGCGTTTCCTTAAATCCGGACTTCACTTTAAATCTTTCTGCCGTTTTGTCCGCGATTGAGCAACATCAGCCGTCATTAATTTTTATTGCCTATCCCAATAACCCTACCGGCGTGTGCTTTAAACGAGAAGAAGTAGAGGCGGTTGTTC
Organism: Neisseria sp. P0004.S004; assembly: GCF_051963335.1. Classification (NCBI taxonomy): domain Bacteria; kingdom Pseudomonadati; phylum Pseudomonadota; class Betaproteobacteria; order Neisseriales; family Neisseriaceae; genus Neisseria; species Neisseria sp. P0004.S004. Next base: position 57,934 of record NZ_JBQCUK010000010.1, on the reverse strand, counting down.
GCGCGGCAACCGGCATTGTGGTCGTTGATGAGGCATATGGCGCATTTCATCATGACAGTTTCCTTCCGTGGGCGGGAGAAGTTGAAAATCTGGTCGTAATGCGTACCATCAGCAAAATCGGCTTTGCCGGATTGCGGATGGGGTATGCGGCGGCAAGCCCGGGCATTATTGGAGAGCTGGCCAAAATCCTACCTCCTTACAATATGAATCAATTAAGCTTGGCGGCGGCGAAATTCTCATTGAAACATCATCCAATTATTCAGCAAAACATTGATACATTGAAAAATGAGCGTTCGCGCGTAATGAATGAATTGTTGAAATTAAACCGTTTGCAAGTTTTCCCAAGCGAAGCCAACTTTATTACCGTTCGCGTTCCTGATGCGGACGGGCTGTTTGAAACATTGAAGCAAAACCGCATACTGATTAAAAAACTGCATGGAAGCCATCCGCTTTTGGATCAGTGTGTCCGCATAACCATAGGCTCGGCAGCGCAAAATGATGCCGTCTTGGCCGTTATTAAAAACCTTTACCCCAATCTTTGATTTCAAGGAACTATTATCATGAACAAAGCTCAACTGCATTTGACCAATTTTCTGTTACTGGTTGAAGAAGCCGGCTCATTGACCAAACTCGCACGCGCGTGCGGTTATGAAAACTCCGCCTCCCTGTCTCAGCTCAAACGCCGTTTGGAACAACAAGCAGGCGATGAGTCTGCGCGCGGCATCCGTCCGAGCCTGGCTGCGAAGTTGGAATCCGGCATGCACAAACGCAAAGGCTGGCTGAACCGTGATCACAGCAAAGACCAAGAAAAAGCAGCAGCGGTTGAAGCGGCGCGTTTGGAAAAACAAACCGCCGAAGCAGCCGAAGCTGGTGTTTCAACCGAGGGCCGTTTTGTTACCGTTACCCGCAATACCAGCGAAACCCAAATCACTGTCAGCCTCAATCTTGACGGTACCGGCAAATACCGCTTGGATACAGGCGTTCCTTTCCTTGAACACATGCTTGCCCAAGTGGCGCGTCATGGTTTGATTGATTTGGATATTACCTGCAAAGGCGATTTGCACATTGACGACCATCACACCGTTGAAGACATCGGTATCGTATTGGGTCAAGCCTTGAAACAAGCGCTTGGCAATAAAGCCGGCATTACCCGTTATGGTCATGCCTATGTTCCGCTGGATGAAGCGTTGAGCCGTGTGGTTATTGACCTTTCCGGCCGCCCCGGTTTGGTGTACAACATCGACTTTACCCGCGCCCTGATCGGCCGTTTTGACGTCGATTTGTTTGAAGAATTTTTCCACGGTCTTGTGAACCACAGCATGATGACCTTGCACATCGATAACTTGAGCGGCCGTAATGCGCACCATCAAGCCGAGACCGTTTTCAAAGCCTTCGGCCGCGCCCTGCGCATGGCAGTCGAATACGATCCGCGTATGATTGGTCAAACGCCTTCTACCAAAGGCACGCTGAGCGAAGAATCTGTTCAAGAAGAAGCGGAAGCCGCGTCTGAAGAATAAGGCATTGTGTGAATGAATAAAGGCCGTCTGAAACCGATCGGGATTTCAGGCGGCCTTTTATTATTTGTCTTGTATGGTGGCAATATTTTGTTTTAAACCATCTTTTGCTACAATCATTCTTATTATTATATTAATCATTAAATGTTTTCAGACGGCCTGAGGAGAAGCAATGAAAGTAGCGATTGTCGATTATGGAATGGGAAACCTGCATTCAGTGTTGAAATCTGTTCAGGCGGCGCAGGTTTTGTCTAATCAAAATGCCGAAATTTATCTGACTTCGCGGCCCGAAGAGGTGATGGCGGCGGATAAGGTTATCTTTCCGGGGCAGGGCGCCATGCCAGACTGTATGTCTGCGCTGAAGGCAAGCGGTTTGGGTGAGGCGGTTTCAGACGGCCTGAAAAACAAGCCGTTTTTTGGAATTTGCGTAGGTGCGCAATTATTGTTTGAACACAGCGAAGAAGGCGATACAGATGGTTTGGGCTGGTTTGAAGGGCAAGTAAAACGGTTTTTGCCCAATCAAACTGATGCGCAAGGAGGCCGTCTGAAAGTGCCGCATATGGGCTGGAATACGGTTTGTCAAACCCGCACTCATCCTTTATTTCAAGACATTGGGCAGGACGAGTATTTCTATTTTGTTCACAGCTATTATTTTGCGCCGAAAAATGAAGAGATTGTTTTAGGCGTCAGCGAATATCCGAATAAATTTGCCTGCATTGTCGGTCAAGACAATGTGTTTGCCACACAGTTTCACACGGAAAAAAGCCATCAGGCAGGATTATTGCTGCTGCGGAATTTTTTAAATTGGCAGATTTGAGGTTTTTAACATAAATCTGCTAAAAATCGCTAATTTGTGTAAAATATACTGAAACTGAATAGAGGAGAAAAAAATGCTGTTGATACCTGCCATTGATTTGAAAGAAGGACGTTGTGTCCGCTTAAAACAAGGTTTGATGGAGCAGGCGACGGTGTTTTCCGATTCGCCGGCAGAGATGGCTTTGCATTGGCGCAACCAAGGCGCACGCCGTTTGCATTTGGTTGATTTGAACGGCGCATTCGCAGGCGTTCCTCAAAATTTTCCGGCGATTAAAGAAATTTTGGCCGCCGTGGCCAAAGATATTCCGGTACAGCTTGGCGGTGGCATCCGTGATTTGGAAACCATTGAAAAGTATTTGGATTTGGGGCTGACTGATGTGATTATCGGCACGGCTGCGGTAAAAAATCCTGAATTTGTGCGCGAAGCATGCAATGAATTTCCGGGGCGGATTATTGTCGGCCTGGATGCCAAAGACGGCATGGTGGCGATAGACGGTTGGGCGACGGTAACGGAACATCATGTCGTCGATTTGGCCCAACGTTTTGAAGACGATGGCGTCAACAGCATTATTTACACCGATATCGGCCGCGACGGCATGATGAGCGGGGTGAATATCGAAGCTACCGTCAAATTGGCCCAATCCGTGAATATCCCGATTATCGCTTCCGGCGGTTTGACGAATTTGGATGATATCCGCGCATTGTGTGCCGTCGAAAAAGAAGGCGTGAGCGGTGCGATTACCGGCCGTGCAATTTACGAGGGAAGTATTGATTTTGCACAGGCGCAAAAACTGGCCGATTCTTTGGCTTAAATGTGTCGGATTATGCGGATAAGACCTTGCAGGCCATTAAAACGCAGCGGCTGACGCAGCACACAAAAATGCACTCAAAGGGATTGCCTGTATAGGTTATGGGTTTATATCTGTTTGAAATAATTATAAAAACAACCCAATCGATATTTTATTAAGGGATTAGTATGCTTGAAGCGTTTGTTTTGGGTTTTTGGATTATCTGGTCATCCGACCGAGAAGTGTATCCGCTAAGCGAAAGTTTGTGGTTTACACTGATTGCAGTGATATTGCGGCAGCTGACGGCGTTTGATTTGCCGATTATCGATACCTATTGGATGATTTTCAACGGGATAATATGGGCATTTGCCGGGTTGATTTTCGCCATTGTCGGCCGTATCGACAGCAATTTTATTATTTCCTGCGTGTTGGCAATGATGGCCGGTATCGGTTATTTTCAGCTGTTGCAACATTTGCCGGATTGGTTGGGCAAATTTTTGGCCTGACGGTTTCAGACGGCCTGATAACGGATAAGAGGTATTGGGTATGGCATTGGCAAAACGAATTATTCCTTGTCTGGATGTAAAAGACGGCCGCGTGGTAAAAGGCGTCAACTTTTTGGGTTTGCGCGATGCAGGCAATCCGGTTGATGTTGCCAAACGCTACAATGATGAAGGTGCGGATGAGTTGACCTTTTTGGACATTACCGCTTCGAGCGACAATCGCGATACTATTTTGCACGTTATCGAGGCGGTCGCTTCGCAAGTTTTTATTCCATTGACAGTCGGCGGCGGTGTGCGTACGGTTGCCGATATCCGCCGCCTGCTCAATGCCGGTGCCGATAAGGCCAGCATCAATACGGCTGCCGTAACCAATCCTGATTTGGTCAACGAAGCGGCCGGTTTTTTTGGTTCTCAGGCGATTGTTGTTGCTGTCGATGCCAAAGCGGTCAACCCTGAAAACACCCGTTGGGAAATCTTTACCCACGGCGGACGTAATCCGACCGGTTTGGACGCGGTGGAATGGGCTGTCGAAATGCAGCGGCGCGGCGCAGGCGAGATTTTGCTGACCAGTATGGACCGGGACGGTACCAAACAAGGTTTCAACCTGCCGTTGACACGCGCGGTCAGCGAAGCGGTCGATATTCCGGTCATTGCTTCCGGCGGCGTCGGTTCGGTTCAACACTTGGTGGACGGTATTAAAGAAGGGAAGGCCGATGCGGTATTGGCCGCCAGTATTTTCCACTTTGGCGAAGCGAGTATCCGCGAAGCAAAACTGGCCATGCGCGAAGCAGGAATCGAAGTGCGTTTGTGATTGCTACCCAAAGGCCGTCTGAAAAATATGGGAGAAAACGCGAATGTCGAATATAAACGAAACGCTGCTGAATGCCGTAAAATTTGATGAAAAAGGTTTGGTTTGCGCGATTGCCCAAGATTGGCAGACACACCGTGTGCTGATGGTCGCCTGGATGAACGCCGAAGCCCTGCAAAAAACCGTAGAAACCGGTTTTGCCCACTATTACAGCCGTTCCCGCCAAAAACAATGGATGAAGGGCGAAGAGTCCGGGCATACGCAAAAAGTACACGAATTGCGCCTGGATTGCGATGGCGACGCTGTGGTTATGTTGATTGAACAAAACGGCGGCATTGCCTGTCATACCGGGCGCGAAAGCTGCTTTTATAAAGTTTGGCAAGACGGCGCATGGCAGACAGTGGATGCCGTGTTGAAAGACGAAGAAGCAATTTACGGACATAAACATCCTTAAGGCCGTCTGAAAGAAAATAAGAGAAACCGACCATGACCGATACCATCCTTACCCAAATCCAAAACGTCATCGATTCGCGCAAAGGCGGCGATCCCGATGCTTCTTACGTTGCCCAACTGTTGCATAAAGGCGAAGACAAGATTCTGAAAAAAGTTATCGAGGAAGCGGGTGAAACCTTGATGGCCTCTAAAGATGGCGGCGGCGAACATTTGGTTTACGAAGTGGCGGATTTGTGGTTTCACACCATGGTTTTATTGGCGCATCACGGATTGCGTGCTGAAGATGTGGTCAACGAGCTTGCGCGCCGTCAAGGTTTGTCGGGATTAGTGGAAAAAGCTTCTCGCAAAGAATCTTGAATTTATATTACAATCCCGTATTTGACCTGTTTCAGAATCCGTCTCTTGGGGCAAAAACGATTTCACTTTGTTTGGCGAAACCCGTTGCACCCGTTTTCAGACGGCCATTGGAGCCATTATGGATAATTGTATTTTCTGCAAAATCGCTGCCAAAGATATTCCGGCACAAACCGTTTACGAAGACGATGAGATGCTTTGTTTCAAAGACATCCGCCCTGCCGCGCCGGTACATCTGCTGCTGATTCCGAAAGTACACTTCGATTCACTGGCACACGCCACTGCCGAACATCAAACCCTGTTGGGTAAAATGATGTTGAAAGTCCCTCAAATTGCCCAAGAGGCAGGTTTGACCGACGGTTTCAAAACCCTGATCAACACAGGCAAAGGCGGCGGACAGGAAGTCTTCCACCTGCATATTCATATCATGGGTACGCCCGCATAATTATTATCTCTTTTTAAATTAAACAAATTCAAGGATTTATCATGGGTAGCTTCTCTCTTTGGCACTGGATTATCGTACTGATTATCGTCGTTTTGGTATTCGGTACCAAAAAATTGCGCAACGTCGGCAAAGACCTCGGCGGCGCAGTGCATGACTTCAAACAAGGCCTGAACGAAGGTACAGACGGCAAAGATGCCAAAAAAGACGAAGTCATCGAACACAAAAAAGACGAAGACAAAGCATAATCCATGTTTGATTTCGGTTTGGGCGAATTGCTGCTGGTCGGCGTTGTCGCCCTGATAGTGTTAGGCCCCGAACGTCTGCCGCAAGCCGCGCGCACGGCCGGGCGTTTGGTCGGTAAATTGCAAGGCTTCGTCAACAACGTCAAGCAGGAGCTCAATACTCAGGCTGAGTTGGACGAATTGCGCAAAGTCAAGCAGGAATTTGAAGCCGCCGCTTCGGAGTTTCGCGACGGTATCAAAGACTTGGGCGATGATGCACAAAAAAATCTGAATGATATTTCAGACGGCCTCAAGCCTTGGGAGCGCCTGCCCGAACAAAAAACGCCAGCTGATTTTGGCGTGGACGAGTTCGGTAATCCTCTGCCTGATTTGGCTTCAAGCAGCACTGAAAATGAAAGTGCGGCCCAAGTTCCTGAAGAGGGTGGGGCAGCGCAAACCCAAGAGCCTGCCGGGGCTGAAAATGCTGAGTCCGAGCAAGACCGCGCTTGGCGTGAGTATTTGACCGCATCGGTTTCCCCCGCTCCGGCGGTTGAAGTCAGCTATGTCGAAGCTCCTGCCGCCGATGTTCCTCCGCTACATACGACATCTCTGCGTAAGCAGGCGATGAGCCGCAAGCGCGATATGCGCCCGAAATTCCACGCCAAACCCAAACTGCGCGTCCGTAAGTAAAAAGTGAGTCAACCGGTGTCCGAACCTCAACACGAACAACCCGTCCAACCGCTTATCGAGCATCTTCTCGAGCTGCGCCGCCGCATGATGTGGATCGTCATCGGCATCGTCGTCTGCTTCTTGGGCATGATGCCGTTTGCCCAGCAGCTCTATACTTTTGTTGCCGAACCATTGATGGCCAATCTGCCTAAAGATACCAGCATGATTGCGACCGATGTGATCGCGCCGTTTTTTGTGCCGGTCAAGGTTACCTTAATGGCGGCGTTTCTGCTGTCGTTGCCGCACACGCTGTATCAAGTCTGGGCGTTTGTCGCACCGGCCTTATACCAAAACGAAAAGCGTTTGATTACGCCGCTGGTGTTGTCCAGCGTAACGCTTTTCTTCGTCGGTATGGCGTTTGCCTATTTTCTGGTGTTTCCCGTTATTTTCAAATTCTTGGCCGGTGTAACCCCTGTCGGCGTCAATATGGCGACCGATATCGACAAATACCTGTCCTTTATTTTGGGCATGTTTGTCGCATTCGGTACGACGTTTGAAGTGCCCGTTGTTGTGGTATTGCTTGCCAAAATGGGTATTGTTTCGACCGCTCAGCTTAAGAACGCCCGTCCGTATGTTATCGTGGGTGCGTTTATCGTTGCCGCAATCATCACGCCGCCTGACGTAATTTCTCAAACCCTGCTTGCCGTTCCGCTGATTCTACTCTACGAAGCAGGTATTTGGTTCAGCCGTTTTGCCAAGGCCAAAACGCAACAGGAAGATGAGGATAAACCGCAACCGCCGGCGGAAATTTGAGAATAAAGGCCGTCTGAGGGATTTTTCAGACGGCCTTTGTGTTTATGATAGTTTTAAATGTTAAGGAACAACATGATGAATGTTCAGGATATCGTACAAAAACGTTACAGCACCAAATCTTTTGATGCCTCCAAAAAAATTTCAGCCGAAGATTTTGCCCAAATCGAAGCGGCACTGCGCTACAGTCCTTCCAGCGTCAATATCCAACCTTGGCATTTTGTGATTACAGATAATGAAGCAGGAAAGGCACGGGTAGCCAAATCTGCAGAAAATTTTCCGTACAACCTGCCCAAAATCATCAACGCTTCTCATGTAATCGTATTTGCGGCGCGGGTGCATGCCGATGAGGACTATTTGGCAGGCGTGTTGGAACAGGAAGATAAAGACGGACGTTTTGCTACGGCCGAAAATAAGCAAATGGGCGATAATGCGCGCCGTACTTTCTTGGGTATCCACCGCAATCAAATGCAAGACGAAACCCAATGGTTGTCGAGACAAGTTCATATTAATTTGGGCTTTACCCTGTTTGCCGCCGCGGCCTTGGGGGTGGATGCCGTTCCGTTGGAAGGGGTGGATATGGCTGTTTTGGATCAAGAATTTGGTTTGGCTGAAAGAGGTTATCGTGCTGTTGCCGTTGTTGCATTGGGCTATCGCGCCGAAGATGATTTTAATGCTAAATTGCCGAAATCACGTTTGGAAAACGAGGTAATTTTTACCCAGGTATAACCGAGGGGCTTGGTTTCAGATCATTGAAAAAGCCATCTGTTTCTATCTTATTGAGAGGCATAATGTCAGGCCGTCTGAAAATAAACTACTTTTCAGACGGCCTTTTTATTGTTCTTGTTTTTCTTTGTCCTCCTTATTTTTCAAGCATCTTACAAAAAGAGTTTGGAAAAATAGGTGTTTATATTTTGGCCGGATTCAGCCGTACGATTTCATGGGTAAATGTGTTATCGTATTCATATATGTTAAAAAACATTAATAAATTTGTATTTTTCTTACAGAGAAAGGCTTCAAAATGGATGGTTGGACTCAAACGCTGAGTGCCGGCACTTTGCTCGGTATTGCGGCGGCGGCAATTTTGCTGATTTTGATTTTAATTGTGAAACTGCGTGTTCATGCTTTGCTGACGTTGGTATTGGTCAGCCTGCTGACTGCTATCGTAACAGGCCTGCCTATGGGCAGTATCGTCAATGATGTGTTGGTCAAAAACTTTGGCGGCACGCTCGGCAGCGTGGCGTTGCTGGTCGGTTTGGGCGCAATGCTCGGCCGTTTGGTGGAAACTTCCGGCGGTGCCCAATCTTTGGCGGATGCGCTGATTCGGATTTTTGGTGAAAAACGTGCGCCGTTTGCCTTAGGCGTGGCTTCTTTGATTTTCGGTTTTCCGATTTTCTTTGATGCCGGCTTGGTGGTGATGTTGCCGATTGTGTTTGCAACGGCACGCCGCATGAAGCAAACTGTTTTGCCCTATGCGTTGGCATCTATTGGCGCATTTTCCGTCATGCACGTCTTCCTGCCGCCTCATCCCGGCCCGATTGCCGCTTCTGAATTTTATGGTGCAAATATTGGTCAACTACTGATTTTGGGTTTACCTGTTACCTTGATTACTTGGTATTTCAGCGGCTATTTATTGGGTAAAGTTTTGGGTCGCAGCATTCATGTGCCCGTTCCTGATCTGATCAGCGGCGGTACACAAGATAACGACCAACCGAAAGCCCCTGCAAAAGCATCTACAGTCATCGGCATTATGCTGATTCCTATGTTGTTGATTTTCTTGAATACTGGTTTATCTACTTTGATCAGCGAGAAAATGGTCAGTGCGGATGAAGGCTGGGTGCAGTTTGCACGAATGCTCGGTTCGACACCGATTGCTTTGCTGATTTCTGTTTTGGTGGCCCTGTATGTATTGGGTAGCAAACGTGGCGAAAAAGCCAGCGCTTTGGAGAAAACCATTGATGGCGCATTGGGTCCGGTTTGTTCGGTTATTTTGATTACCGGTGCGGGCGGTATGTTCGGCGGCGTATTGCGTGCTTCCGGTATCGGTAAGGCTTTGGCCGACAGCATGGCTGACTTGGGTATTCCCGTTTTGCTGGGCTGTTTCTTGGTGGCTTTGGCTTTGCGTATTGCGCAAGGTTCTGCGACCGTTGCATTGACTACCGCTGCCGCGTTGATGGCACCGGCCGTTGCGGCGGCAGGTTTCAGCGATTGGCAGATTACTTGCGTGGTATTGGCGACGGCGGCGGGTTCCGTCGGTTGCAGCCACTTTAACGACTCAGGCTTCTGGCTTGTCGGCCGTCTGTTGGATATGGATGTGCCGACGACCTTGAAGACATGGACGGTCAACCAAACACTTATCGCACTCATCGGTTTTGCTTTATCGTCAGTGTTGTTTATCTTGGTTTAATCGAAAACGGCCGGCGGATAGTGTTTTTGAGATAACACAATCCGCCTGTTTTCAAATACCGTTAAAATCCAGATAAACAAGGAGTAGAAAAATGACGACACATTTTGTCATGATGGGCGTGTGCGGTTGCGGTAAAACCACGGCCGCACTCTCGTTGCAAAAATATCTTGATCAATGTCCCTATGCCGAAGGCGATGATTTTCATACCCAAGCCAACCGCGACAAAATGGGTGCCGGTATTCCGCTGACGGATGAAGACCGCTATCCTTGGCTGGGCAATTTGCGTGACTGGATGGCAGAGCAGGCAAAAAACGGGGAAAAATATTCCATCGTTACTTGTTCCGCACTCAAGCATCACTATCGCGATATTCTGCGTGGTGCGGAAGGGAAGGTGGCTTTTATCCATCTGACTCCGCCTCAAGCAATCAATCTAGAGCGTATGCTGTCGCGTCAGGGGCATTATATGAAAGCCGGAATGCTGGATTCGCAGCTGGAGATTTTGGAAGAGCTGGGTGCGGATGAGTACGGTGTCAAAATCGACAATCCGGGTACGCCTGAAGCCGTTGAGGCAGATATTGTGAACTGGGTAAAAGCGCAAGGCTTGATTTAATAATGAACAGAAATGAAAAGGCCGTCTGAAATCTTTCAGACGGCCTTTTTTGATGAGATTTAGAATGTTTTTTGCGAATCAAGCAATAAGGTAACCGGCCCGTCATTGCAAAGGGATACCTGCATATGGGTTTGGAATCTGCCGGTTTCGACAGTCAGTCCATGTTCGCGTAAAAGTTGCGCAGTATATTGATAGAGTTTATCCGCTTGTTCTGCGGGTGCGGCATTGGAGAAGGACGGACGGCGGCCGCTGCGCGCATCGGCGTAAAGAGTAAATTGGGAAACCAATAATATCGAGCCGCCGACATCTTTGAGCGATAAATTTAATTTGCCGTTTTCGTCTTCAAAGATGCGCAGGTTGGCGGTTTTGTCCGCAATGTATTTGGCGTCTGTTTCTGTATCGGTATGGGTAACGCCGAGCAATATCATAAATCCGTTGTTGATTTTGCCGCAAGTTTCGCGGGAGTTTTCGGAGAAAACGTCAACTTTGGCTTGGGTAACTTTTTGGATAACAGCGCGCATAATCTTGTGTGAATAAAAGGAGTTGTAAAAAAGGGCGTAAGATACGCCCTCTGAGTTCAAATATAGTTTCAGACGGCCTGAAACCATTGAATTAATTTACGGATTAATGCCGTTTTCTTTCAAGATACGTTCGATCTGATTCTCGACTTTTTGTCGTTTGACAGTTTGGGCAATCTGATTGCGCACCAGTTCAAAAGGTTCGGCATTCGGATCATGCTCTACCGCGCTGAGTTTAAACAGATAAAAACGGTTTTCCATCTGAATCGGCTCATGTGTTACATCGCCTCGGTTCATGTCGGCAAAAGCAACGGCCAGTTGGGGAGGAAGCTGTTGCGGAGAAATGAAGCCGTCAAATTCTTGTTCTGGGTTAGGATAGCGTTTCATCAGCTCTTCGAATGACAAGCCTTTGAGCAGCAGTTCTTGCGCGGCGCGTACTTCGTCGGCTGAAGCAAAGCTGACTTGTTGCAGCTTGATAATGCGTGTTTGCTGGTCGTAGAAACGGCGCAACTCGGCATCGTCAACTGCGGTCTGACGTTCTAGATAAGCAGCGTATTGGTTAGCATAGAATTCAGCTTCAACGTTTTTGAATTGATTCTGTACTTCCGCATCTTTGTCCAAACCAGCTTTGATGGCTTCATTTTTCAAAATTTCCAAAGCCTGCAAACGTGTAACCACATCTTTGCGGATTGCCTGACCATCGGGTTTGGCAGTCTGGTTGGGATGTTGATCGGCCTGTCTCAATACTTCGGCGACCATGCTGTCGATGCGGGCGGGATCGATATCAGGTGCTTTGGCGGTTGCCAAACCGATCGTCGACAGGGCGAGGATAGCCAAAACGGCAGTTTTGGGCTTGATGTTCATGTGAGTTCCTTATTGCCCGCCGCCATCACGGCGGGCACGTTATATTATTTGTTGACTTTGATGCTGGCTTTTTTCAGCAATGATTGAATGGCCGCATCAACACGGGCTGCCTGTAAGTCGCTGCCAATCTCGTTTTTAGCGGTTTCGTAAGAAGGCACAGTAACATTACGGCGGTCGTTGACGTAGAAGACGGCATACAGATTACCGTTTTGCAGCGGCGTTTTAGTGTGCGCGCCTTTTTTCAGGTCTTTGACGGCTGCATAAAGCGGAGGCGCTGATTCTTGCAAATCTTTAAGCGGAACATAAGCTTTAGGGATACCGCCGGCTTTTTTGGCCGCTTCGTCAATTGAGTATTGGTTCAATACCGAAACAAAGCTTTTTTTCGCATCCAAATCGGCAATGGCTTTTTGGGCATTGCTGCTGCTGTCAGTCACGATTTCGCCCATTTGGACTTCCTGAGTACCTTTATAGAAGTTGCTGAAGTCGTTGTAAGCGGCTTTGACATCTTTTTCTTGAACAGGATATTGACGGACGATATGCGCCGCGAAAGCTTGGCCTAACAAATCATTTTCGAAAACTGCCCATTCGGTTTTGAATGTGGCTTTTTTATCTGCACCTTGCTTGGCGGCATCGGCACGCGCTTGCTCCAATGCAGTTTTGAATTCAGCGCTTTGATCCAGTTTTAATTTTTTAGCTTCTTGGGTAACAACAGTGCTGATAACTTGGCGTTCAGTCAGCATTTGACGCAATTCAGGAGTGTCTTGAACGTTCGGGTTGCTGGCGCGTACGGAAGCAACTTGGTCATCGATAACGCTGCTGTCGATGGCTTGACCGTTGACGGTCACCAAAGTTTGGGCAAACAGGGTGCCGGTAGTCAGGGCAAGCATCAAGGCTGAAGCAAAGTAGGTTTTTTTCATCGTATTTCTCTTTTAAATAATGATTGGAAATAAATTAATGATTAGAAATCAAAGTTTAAGTAGTAATCTTAATGGAAGTATTCGTCCGGCGTGGCCGCTTTGATACTGAGTGCATGAATCAGGCCGTCTGAAAACAAGTCTTGCAAAAGCTGCTTAATCATACGTTGCCGCTGGAGGCGACCGATATTTTCAAATGCGTTGCTGACCACCAATATCGCATAATGCCCGCCGCCTTTATTGCCGGCATGGCCGGCGTGCAGATGGCTCTCATCTTCAAAATCGAAGAACTCAGGCTCAAGTGCCTGCAGGCGTTCCTCGATAATTTGACGCATATTGCTCATTTGAACACGGCTTTAAAGGGTTTAATCAATACTTCTGCGTATACGCCGGCATCGACGTAAGGGTCTTGTTCGGCCCATTCTTGTGCGGCGTCTAAAGACTCAAATTGAGCCACAATCAGGCTGCCGGAGACGCGTTCCGGATTATCCGGCAGGGGATTGGGGCCGGCAGTCAGCAGACGGCCTTGCGCTTTCAATTCTTCCAAACGTGCCAAATGCGCGGGGCGTGCCGCCATGCGTGCTTCGTGGACATCTTCGGCATCAGTGGCCAAAAGCATGAAATATTCCATTATTGATCCTCCTTAGGCTGGAAACGCATCAGATAAATGCCCTGTGCGATAGAAAAAATGATTGTGAAACCCAATGTGCCAAACAATTTGTAATTGACCCATTGGTCTGGAAAATACGTAAAGACAAAGAGATTGGCAGCCCCCATAAAAATCAGGAAGCCAATCCATGCATAAGTCAGGCGCGTCCATACAAAATCAGGAAGCTGCATTTCTTTACCCATCACGGCTTTTAGCCCGTTTTTACCGGCAAGATGACTAAACAGCATGACGATCGCGCCGATCCAAAACAGAACGGTCGGTTTCCACATGATGAAGCGGTTATCTTTCAGTAAAATCGTTGCACCGCCAAAAAAGACAATCAAAATCAGGCTGATCCATTGCATGGTGTCCAGCTTGCGGTGTTTCCAAAAGGTCAGCGCAGCTTGGGCTATGCCGACTACAACCGCGACAGCCGTTGCGGCAATCATGTCTTTGGTGATGATGTATGTAATGAAAAATAAGAATACGGCGAATAAGTCGCTCAAAACTTTCATATGTTAATGATGAAACTAATTGAGTAAATGCTAATCATACAGGCAGATGTGTTTTTTTGCACCTTCCCTCATGACTTTAATGCCGCATATATTTATATAAAATATCTGTTTTGGGTCGGAGAAATTTGTAAAAAAGAAACACAAGCATGCAAAAGTAATAGATTTACCAAGGAATTTCAGGCTGAATAGCCTGTATTGCTTGGCAGAAATGGGTTAAAAATATATCATGACGTAATATCTAGTAAATATATGGTTAAATGCGCGCACATTGGTTAGTACCATAATTTCCGAACAGGGGATCAGTTTTGAAAAAACATCACAATATTAAATTAATTACAGCTTCTATCGCTTTAATGACATCGCTCAGCGCTTCTGCAGGTTTGGGCGGTTTGAACGTTCAATCTCATTTGGGTGAGCCTTTTACAGGCAGTATCACTGTGACTGGCGAGGAAGCTCAGGCTCTGCTTAATGGCGGTAAGGCCACTATTTCAAATGGCAATTTGCGCGCGGCGGTACGCAAATCAGGCGATAAGGCAGTCGTTACCATTCGTTCCTCTAAAGCCATCAAAGATCCTGTTTTGGTTTTCCAAGTAGGTGTCGGCGCGCAATCGCGTGAATACACTGCCATCATCGATCCGGCCGGATACGACGCTAAAGATGCGGCATCCGTCCGCCCCCGTCAAACTGCCGAATCCCAATCCTTCGAGCCGACACGCAATGCCCAACAGCCTGCAACTAAAAACAATAAAGCAGTAGGTAATCAGGCAGCTCAAGCGCGTAAGGATGTGCAGCGTAAGGCTGAGAAAAAACAAGTTCAGACGGCCTCTGCTAAAAACGACACAGCTGCACGTTCAGGTAGACAGCATTTGGTGCGTACGGGTGAAACCCTGATTGCCATTGCGTCCAGCATCCGTCCGCAAGGTATGACCTTGGATCAAACCATTCAAGCATTGGTTAATGCCAATCCGGATGTGTTTATCGATAACAATGCCAACCGTATGTTGGCAGGTAAGGTGCTGAATATTCCAAACCGTAGCGAATTGCAACGTTTGGCTGCTTCTGCTCCTGCTAAAACTAATACGGCAACAGAAAAAGCCAATGAAACCGCTAATGCAACAGAGGCTAAAACAGAAAAACCTGTTGTTCAGCCTGAGGCTCATGAAGCCCAGGTTAAAGATGCTGGCGTAAATACACAGCAACAGGAAGAAGTAAAACAAGCTTCAGCTGAACAAACAGAACAAGCAGCATCTGCAGCGGTTAATGAAAATGCCGCATCGACTGTTCCTGCATCCGATATTCAAGAAGCTATGGCTTCTTCTGATGCTCAAGAGAATGTAGTGGCTTCTGAGTCTGTTGCAACCACTGATTCTATCGCGGAGCAAACAGAGGGCGAATCAAATGGCAATTTATGGAAATGGTTGTTGGCAGGCGGTGCAGCCCTTATTGCTGCTTGGTTGTTGTTAAAAGCTGCGGGTAAACGTAAAGACGAGCCGAAAGCCGCGCCTGCAAGCCGTAAGGATGAAGAAAAGCCTGTACAGAAAAGTGCTGCTGCTTCAGCCGCTGCTGCGGTTGCCGCAAGCAAAGTAACGCCGTCTGAAAAAACTCAAGAAGGTTTGCTTGTTGAAGATGATTTTGAAGATGATGTCGTTATCAATGAAGTAGAAGAATCTTCCAATGTTGACGATGTCAAACTCGACTTGGGCAAGATTGACCATAGTCAGGCAGGCATTCTTTCCAGTGCAGTAACGCATGATGCAGAAACAGAGCAACGTCGTCATGCGGATTGGGACAATATCGAGTCGACAGAAAGCGTGTACGAGCCTGAGACGGAAAATCCGTATCAGCCGGTATCTGTTGTTATGCCTGAGCGAAATGAAGAGCCACTAGAGTTTACAGTGGAAACGCCTGAAAATTCAGACGACCATGTGCTGCCATTTGATGTCAAGCAAGATCAGGACGTGCAAATTCAAGAAACCAAAGAAGAAGCAGAGAAAGAAGAAGCTGCTTCCGAGTTTGTGATTGAAGAAGGTGCATTGGAATGGGAGGCTGAAGATGTTTCAGTGGCCGCCGATAAAAGCAATAACGAAAGAGGCTTTGTTTCAGAATCAGTCGGTATGACTGCTCCGCTCGAGGCTAAATATGATTTGGCTAAGATGTATATCGAGATTGGTGATCCTGAGGCAGCCCGAGAAACATTGCAAGGGCTGATTGAAGAAGCTGAAGGCGATATTCTATATAAAGCCCAAAAACTGATGAAAGAACTTGGCGCATAAGTGTCAGTCAAATGAAGATGCCGTTTTAGACGGCATCTTTTTTATGGTAAATTAAAAGATGAGATTTGGGCCGAATCCATTTTTAGATATGACAGTATTGCATGGCAGTTCTATATGGTGGGCGAAGATAAAGGCCGTCTGAAATATATGATGAGAGGCGTGTGATGATCACGCCTTTTAATATTTGTTATTTGAGCGTGGACAACAATATCAATTTATAAGAAGTATCAAAAATGACCGAACAAACGAATACAACAGGAGGTTCCGTTCAGCGTTGGGCTTTAACCCTCTCTTATGACGGAAGCCGTTTTTATGGCTGGCAAAAACAGGCCGGGGACCTGCCAACTGTTCAGACGGCCTTAGAGCAGGCATTAACTTCAATAGCAGGAGAGCGGATTAATACGATTGTTGCGGGAAGGACGGATACGGGCGTGCATGCGACAGCTCAGGTTGTACACTTTGATACATCTGTAAGCCGTCCGGAGCAGGCGTGGGTGCGTGGAGTCAATGCGCATTTGCCTGACGGTGTGGCTGTATTACTTGCGCAAAAAGTTGCACCGCATTTCAATGCCCGATTTGATGCTTATGGCCGGCATTACCGTTACTTGCTGGAGTCATCTCCAGTTCGCTCTCCGTTGTTGGTCGGCAGGGTGGGGTGGACGCATTTGAAATTAGATTTAAATCTGATGAGGCAGGCTGCTGCTTTATTGGAGGGTGAACATGACTTCTCCAGCTTTCGTGCGGCAGAGTGCCAGGCAAAATCGCCTATAAAAACGCTGTATAGGTCAAGTATTAGTGGGACTCCTCGTTATTTGTGCCTTGATTTGCATGGAAATGCATTCTTGCATCATATGGTGCGCAATATTATGGGCGCATTGGTATATGTAGGAAGTGGCAGAATAAGTGTGGATGAATTTCAGTCAATCTTTCATGCAAGAAGCAGATTGAAAGCGCCTCCGACCTTTATGTCTGACGGCCTGTATTTGACAGGCGTTGATTATCCTGATGAGTTTGGGGTGGTAAGACTGCCTCTGCCTGAGTGGATGGATGTTTCGGGTAACGTTTTTCAGACGGCCTAATTGACGAAATTGTTGGTATAAAAGCAACAAAATAGCGTGATTGATGTGTAAATTGATAAAGTGTTGTAAAAATGCAAATCTTGGTTTTAAAGAAATTTATCATTGATTTTAAATAATAAATTTCCTTTTTTTAGGCTGTGTTTGCCTTTGCTGGGTTTCAAGGGTGGTGGGGGTAGATTGAATAAAGTTTGTTTTTTTAGAGAGGAGCAATTATAGTAACAGTCATGGAATCGCTGATTCCAGCGATAATGTAAGCCTAAGCGGATTGTCCGGTCTGCTTAAGTTATTTCTTCACAATAGAAAAGGAATACAGCAATGAAAAAATCTCTGATTGCTCTGACTTTGGCAGCTCTGCCTGTTGCAGCTATGGCTGATGTGACTCTGTACGGTCAAGTTAAAGCCGGCGTTGAAATTTCTAAAGTAAAAGAAGGTAAGACTACTTCTAAAACTGCTACTGAGATTGCTGACTACGGTTCTCGCATCGGCTTCAAAGGCCACGAACACTTGGGTAGCAACTTGAATGCTATTTGGCAAGTTGAACAAAACACTTCTATCGCCGGTGGTGATTCTGGTTTTGCTAACCGTGAATCTTTCATCGGTTTGGAAGGTGGCTTCGGTAAAGTTCGTGCCGGTAACCTGAACACTGCTCTGAAAGACAGCAGCGACAGCTTCGACCCTTGGGAATCTGGTGCCGCTAACGCAGACGCTCTGCAACTGGGTAAAATCAAACGTGTAGATACTCGTAAAGTGTCTGTACGTTACGACTCTCCTGTATTTGGTGGTTTCAGCACAAGCGTACAATACCAACCTCGCGACAATGCTAATCCTGGCGACAAATACACTCACACTGTGAAAAGCCGTGAATCTTACGATTTGGGTCTGAACTACGAAAACTCTGGCTTCTTCGGTCGCTATGCTGGTTCTTACGCTAAACGTGCTGACTTGGATGCTGGCTACTTGGATGCATTCAACGGCAATACTACTTTGGCTGCCGGTACTTACAAAGATCACCAAGCTCACCGTCTGACTGCTGGTTACGATGCTAACAACCTGATGGTTGCTGTTGTAGGCCAATACGAAGGCTTTAAAGCTGACGTAGCTGGTGCTAAGAAAAACGAACGTACTGAAGTTGGTGCAACTGCTGCTTACCGCTTCGGCAACGTAACTCCTCGTGTTTCTTACGCTCACGGCTTCAAAGCTAAAGAAGAAGGCGTGAAACAAGAGAACAGCGCGTACAACCAAGTTATCGTTGGTGCTGACTACGACTTCTCTAAACGCACTTCTGCCCTGTTGTCAGCCGGTTGGTTGAAAGAAGGCAAAGGCGACTACAAATACGAGAAAACTGCTGGTACTGTTGGCCTGCGTCACAAATTCTAATCTGACTTAAGATTAGTCTGAAAAAAGAGCCTGTGTTATACAGGCTCTTTTTGTTTGTATGGAAAGTATATTTTGTGTTGAAAGAATGGGGGGATAAAGTTTTTTAGATTATTTTCAGACGGCCTATTGAAATTAAAATCGAATCTTTGTATTCTACTTTAATATATGCCGAATAGAATTTTGGGAATTGTTTTGAGTATTATTATAAATAAATTAATAATATAAGAAGATTTGTTGAATTGGGTTGATTTTCCTATGTTTCATGTCTACCGAAGATGGGATTGTTCAATATAGTTCTAAAGTATTATTAGCATATGGAATTTGGTTTTAAGATTTGTAAACTTGATTTTAATCAAATTATTGCCGATGGATGATTCATATAATATCAGTGTTTAGAGTATCGATATATCGGGAATAGCCATGTCCTGCCTTGAAGTAAAGTGTTTAAGTGGCATTTGGAAACGAATCCTTATGCTGTTCGCTGTATTTTTCATGATGATGGTAAGCCTGCCTGCTTACGCGGAACGCTTGCCTGATTTCTTGGCAAAAGTTCAGCCGTCTGAAATTTTCCCAGGTGCTGACCGCTACGGTAAGCCTGAAGGTAAGCCTTTGGTTGCTCGCGTATACAAGGGCGAAGAGCAGCTTGGCTTGGTTTATATCACGACTGACGTGGTCAATACGCGCGGTTATTCGAGCAAACCGATCGATACGATGGTTGCCTTGGCCAATGATGGCACTATTGCCGGTGCAAAATTGGTTGAGCACCATGAGCCGATTATGTTGATCGGTATCCCGCAATCCCGTGTCGATAAATTCATTGACAAATATATCGGCTTAAATTTTATTAAAAACCCGCCTCAGCCAGGTGTTGCTCCAGGGGATATTATTAGTGGTGCGACTGTAACCCTGATGGTCATCAATGACAGTATTCAGCGTTCTGTTAAAGCAGTAATCCATCAATATCATTTGGGTACAGATAAAGCAGTTCAAGCTGGTACGGCAGCTGCTTCCGGCGAACAGTCTGCCGAACCTGCCGGTCAAACCCGTCCGCGTCGTGTTGCCAATCAAGACAAACAAGATATCCTGTCATGGAATGCGCTTTTGGAACAAAAAGCCGTCGGTCATCTGCATATTTCTATCGACGAAATCAATAAACTGTTTGAGAAAAACGGTAAAGCAGGTGTGGCAGATCATGCGGAGCAGGGCGATGGTAACGATACATTTATTGATCTGTATGTTGCCTTGGTCAGCCAACCTTCCATCGGTAAAAGCCTTTTAGGTGAAGCCGGTTGGAATAACCTGCAAAAACGTTTGAAACCTGGCCAAGAAGCCGTGATGGTGGCCGGCGAGGGTCGCTATTCTTGGAAAGGCTCGGGTTATGTCCGCGGCGGTATCTTTGACCGTATTGAAATGATTCAAGGTGATACCAGCTTCCGCTTTACCGATGCGCAACATGAACGTGTAGTTGCTTTATCCGCCGAAGGTGCGCCCGCATTTAAAGAGGTTTCTTGGTTCACCATCCCCGAAGGTGTGGAATTTGATGGTGCCGAACCATGGCGTTTGCAATTAATGATTCAACGCGTATTGAGCGTAAATGATAAGGCATTTGTAACTGCCGATTTGGATTATGAATTGCCAAAAGGCTACTACGTTGATGATCCTAAAGCACCGCCGGTTGAAATCAGCGCACCGGTTGAGCCGGTGGCTGCGGCAGCCTCTGCTCCGGAAGAAAGTACAGGTATTGCAGAAGATGCAACAGCTGAGGAAGGTGTATCCAACCAACTTTGGAAACAGGTTTGGAAAGCCAAACAAGGTCAAATCGTGGTTGTCGGTATTGCTTTGACAATTCTTCTGTTGGTATTCCTGTTCCAAGATTGGATTGTCCGTTACGAAAAATGGTATGACCGATTCCGTCTCTGTTTCCTGACCTTTACGCTGTTTTATATCGGCTGGTATGCTCAGGCACAATTATCGGTAGTGAATACTTTGACGTTGTTCTCAGCCATTTTGACTGAATTCCACTGGGAATTCTTCCTGATGGATCCGCTGGTATTCATTCTGTGGCTCTTTACAGCGGCGACCATGCTGTTGTGGAACCGCGGTACATTCTGTGGATGGCTGTGTCCTTTCGGTGCATTGCAGGAGTTAACCAACCGTATCGCTAAAAAATTGGGTCTGAAACAAATTACCGTGCCACACTTGTTGCATACCCGTCTGAGTGCGATTAAATATGTCATTTTCTTCGCCTTGTTGGCAATTTCCCTGTACGATTTGGGTACGGCTGAAAAATTTGCTGAAATCGAGCCTTTCAAAACTGCAATTATTTTGAAATTTATGCGTGAATGGTGGTTTGTTCTGTTCGCCGCCGCTTTGCTGATTGCAGGTTTGTTTATCGAACGTTTCTTCTGCCGTTATCTGTGTCCTTTGGGTGCAGGTATCGCATTGCCGGGCCGCTTCCGTGTGTTTGATTGGCTGCGCCGTTATAAAATGTGCGGTAATCCATGCCAGATTTGTACACACGAATGCCCCGTACAGGCAATCGCACCTGAAGGCGACATTCATCCGAACGAATGTATCCAATGTCTGCATTGTCAGGTAATGTATCATCACGATACGCGTTGTCCTCAAGTAGTGGCAACGAATAAGAAAAAACAAAAACAAGCGGCGGCAAAAGCTGAACAGCATGATGCGGCAGCAACGCAAAATGCCCAAGAACAAGTCGTCCAGTTTGTTAAAAAAGAATCGGCAATCAGTGTCGACAAGTAGTAATTTATCAATAAAAAAGAGGGCTGTATCGGCAGCCCGACTTAGAAAGTTTTTCATCGGCAGGCCGTCTGAAAAATCGGCCGCCGGATTTTATCCAAGGAGTGTCGTATGTCAGACGAAAAATTAGAACAAAACGGCTTAAGCCGTCGTTCATTCTTAGGTACTGCCGCTGCTTCCGGTGCAGGTATTGCCGGTGCCGGTTTGTTGGGCCTGGCCGGTTGCTCTAACGGCGAGGGTGATAAAGCTGCTGCTTCCGGTGCTGCACCTGCCGAAAAAGCCGCTGCTCATTCTGCCGAGCCGGGCAAACAAACTTCCGAAGTCGGTCCAGGCGAACTTGACCAATACTACGGTTTCTTGTCAGGCGGTCAATCAGGCGAAATGCGCTTGATCGGCGTACCTTCTATGCGTGAGTTGATGCGTATCCCTGTATTCAATATGGACAGCGCTACCGGTTGGGGTCGTACCAACGAGAGCCTGCGTATTTTGAATGAAAAAATTACGCCGGAAACCCGTAAATTCCTGCAAGACAGCGGTCTGCGCTGCTACCCTAACGGCGACTTGCACCACCCGCACTTGTCTTTTACCGATCAAACTTATGACGGCCGCTATGCATATGCCAACGATAAAGCAAATAACCGTGTTTGCCGTATCCGCTTGGATGTGATGAAAACCGATAAAATCGTTGAAATTCCAAACGTTTCAGGTGTTCACGGTCTGCGTCCTCAACGCTATCCGAAAACCGGCTACGTATTTGCCAACGGCGAGCATATCGTTCCTGTTGACGGCGTAGGCAAATGGGATGATCCTAAAACTTGGAATGCCGTTTATACTGCCGTTGACGGCGAAACCATGGACATCGCATGGCAAGTATTGGTAGACGGTAACTTGGATAATGGCGATGCCGACTACCAAGGTAAATACTCTTTCTCTACCTGCTATAACTCTGAGCGCGCTCTGACTGTACAAGGTGCATCTTCCAACGAACAAGACTGGTGTGTGGTATTTAACTTGGCCGCCATCGAAGAAGGCATCAAAAAAGGCGACTTCAAAGAAGTTAACGGTGTGAAAATGTTGGACGGTCGTGCGGAAGCCAACTCTCCATATACTCGTTACATCCCGGTTCCTAACTCTCCTCACGGCTGTAATGCAAGCCCTGACGGCAAATACATCATGCTTAACGGTAAACTGTCTCCAACCGTTACCGTATTGGATGTCAGCAAACTGGATGACTTGTTTGCAGGTAAAATCAAAGAGCGCGATGTTGTCGTAGCCGAGCCTCAACTGGGTCTTGGCCCATTACACACTGCATTTGACGGTCGCGGCAATGCCTATACTACATTGTTTATCGACAGCCAAATGGTGAAATGGAACATCGACGATGCGATTAAAGCCTATAAAGGCGAGAAAATCGATCCGATCAAACAAAAACTCGACGTTCACTATCAACCTGGCCACAACCATACTACCATGGGCGAAACCAAAGAAGCCGACGGTAAATGGTTGGTATCTTTGAACAAGTTCTCTAAAGACCGCTTCTTGAATGCCGGTCCTTTGAAACCTGAGTGTGACCAATTGATCGACATCTCCGGCGACGAAATGCGTCTGGTGCATGACAATCCGACTTTTGCCGAACCACACGACTTGTGCTTGGTTGCTGCGTCTAAAGTGAATCCAAGCAAAACTTGGGACCGCAAAGACCCATGGTTCTGGCAAGAAGCTTTGGAACAAGCTCAAAAAGACGGTGTTGAGCTGGAAAAAGCTGCCAAAGTCGTACGCGAAGGCAACAAAGTACGCGTGTACATGACTGCCGTTGCGCCTGCTTACAGCGTTCCTCAATTTGAAGTGAACCAAGGCGACGAAGTTACCGTATATGTAACCAACGTTGAGACCATTGAAGACTTGACTCACGGCTTTACTTTGGAAGGTTATGGCATTGCTATGGAGATTGGCCCGCAAGCTACATCTTCTGTAACCTTCAAAGCTGTCCGTCCAGGTGTACACTGGTACTACTGCCAATGGTTCTGCCACGCATTGCACATGGAAATGTCTGGCCAAATGATTGTTAAACCAAAATAATTTCGGTTTGATGATTTAATTCTTCAGGCCGTCTGAAAAAACATTCTTTCAGACGGCCTTTATAGCAAAGTTGTTTGTCGGCCGATATGGCCACAAAATGAAAGCCATCATCAGACAGCTTTGCTATAACACCAAAATACCTGTTTCCGCATCGGTTTATCATGCGGCAAGCAGGCCGTCTGAAACAGAGATATGATTATGACGCACACACAAATCCATCGTTCCAAATGGCAACGTGCCGCACTCGTATTGCTGCTTGGCAGCATGGCTCAGACGGCCTTTTCCGCAGTCATCAACGTATCCGCACAAGACAATCTCAATGATGCTTTGGCGCGCGCCCAAGCCGGCGATACGCTCAAGCTTGCCTCCGGTACATACAAAACCAAACTCTATATCGACAAACCCATTACCATCGAAGGCCCTGCCGACCGTTCTGCCAAGATTGTCGGCGACCGGAGCGGGAGGACGGTTGCCGTTCATGCGCCTGATGTAACTTTGCGCAATCTGACCGTTTCCCATTCCGGCATGAGTTTGCCGGCAATGGATGCC
Organism: Neisseria sp. P0004.S004; assembly: GCF_051963335.1. Taxonomy (NCBI): domain Bacteria; kingdom Pseudomonadati; phylum Pseudomonadota; class Betaproteobacteria; order Neisseriales; family Neisseriaceae; genus Neisseria; species Neisseria sp. P0004.S004. The sequence continues at coordinate 33,956 of NZ_JBQCUK010000010.1, read as the reverse complement.
GGTATCTATTTAGAAGAGACGGCAACGCGCGCGCTGGTGGAGCATAACAACATCATCGACAATTCTGTCGGCGTGTATATTCACGGTGCGGCAGAATCCATGGTGCGGGAAAATAAAATCATCGGCGATGCAACCCTGCGCGTCAACGAACGCGGCAACGGCGTAACCGTCTGGAATGCGCCCGGTGCGCAAGTGGTCGATAACGATATTTCCAAAGGCCGTGACGGTATTTTTTCAAATACCAGCACTCATAATACCTACAAAGGCAACCGTTTTAGCGACTTACGCTTTGCCGTCCATTATATGTACACCAATGACAGCGAAGTCAGCAACAATATCTCCGTCGGCAACAATATGGGTTATGTGCTGATGTTTTCCGAACGCCTGAAAGTGTATGGCAACATTGCCGTTGGCAGTCGCGACCAAGGCATTATGCTCAACTACGTCAATTATTCCGAAATTCACGATAATGTGATCAATAAGGCAGGCAAATGCGTGTTTGCCTACAATGCCAACTACGATAAAATCTTTGCCAATCATTTCGAGAACTGCCAAATCGGTATCCACTTCACCGCAGCCATCGAAGGCACAACTCTGTACGAAAATTCATTTATTAACAACGAAAGCCAGGTTAAATATGTCAGCACCCGCTTCCTCGATTGGGGCGAGGGTGGTCGCGGCAACTATTGGAGCGATAACAGCGCCTTTGACCTTGACGGCGACGGCTTCGGCGACAGTGCCTACCGTCCCAACGGGATTATCGACCAAATCATCTGGCGCGCACCCGTCGCCCGGTTATTGATGAACAGCCCTGCCATCAGCATTGTCAAATGGGCGCAATCGCAATTTCCCGCCATCCTGCCCGGCGGCGTAATTGACAGCAAGCCTTTGATGAACCCCGTCCGCAATAAAACGACAACCAAATACGAAGCCATGAAGGACGAATTGCTGCATGAAGCAAAAACGCACCAATCCGAATGGGGTAATGCCGAAAACGGTGCGCTGACAGGCGGAAATGCCAATATGTAACCTTTCAGACGGCCCAATTCCAAAGGCCGTCTGAAACATTCACTAGAGGAATATCCATGAGCAGTACCAACCACGTTGAATTGAGAAACGTGACCAAGCAGTTTGGCAGCCAAAAGGCTGTCAACCAAGTCGATCTGGTTCTCAAGGCTGGCGAGAGCGTCGGCATGGCAGGACACAACGGTGCAGGCAAATCTACCATTATGAAGCTGATACTCGGCCTGATTACGCCGACCGAGGGCGAAGTGATGCTTTTGGGAGAACCGACCGGCAGTAAAGCAGGGGCGCAGCGTCGTAGCCAAATCGGTTACTTGCCTGAAACGGTTGCATTGCATCCTTCATTGACCGGTATCGAAACCATGGATTTCTATGCCAAACTAAAAAAACAGCCCCTGAGTAAAAACCGCGAATTGCTCGAGCGTGTCGGCATTTCCCAGGCCGCACGCCGCCGTGTCGGCACTTACTCCAAAGGGATGCGCCAACGCCTCGCTTTGGCACAAGCCTTGTTGGGCGAGCCTAAAGTCTTACTGTTTGACGAGCCGACTACCGGCCTTGATCCGGCTTCGCGTCAAATGTTTTACGAAGTTGTGCGCGAACTCAATGGGCGCGGCGCAACCGTATTGCTCAGCACCCACGCACTGGCCGAGCTTGACGGCCACGCCGACCGTATCATTGTCATGAAAAACGGCGTGAAAGTTGCCGACGGCAGCATGGATGAGTTGCATGTTCAAAGCGGCCTGCCGTTGACCGTCAACGTCCGCTTGAAAGAAGCGCGCCCGTTGAGCGAGCGTTGGCATCCGCTTTCAGACGGCCTGTCATACCAAGCGCAATGTAAAGCAGAAGAGCGCATGGCTCTTTTGAGCGAATTGGGTGATTTGGGCAGTCTTGCCTACATCGATATCCACACGCCTACACTTGACGATATGTACGCGCAATTCTTGAAGAGGGAAGACGTATGAACCCCGTTTGGATTATTACCGGCAAAGAAGTCCGCGACAGCCTGCGCAACCGTTGGGTTCTTGCCGCAGCACTTTTGCTTGCCGCATTGGCACTGTCATTAGGCTTTCTCGGCAGCTCGCCTACCGGTTCGGTCAAGGTTGATCCCTTGACGGTAACCGTAGTCAGCCTGTCCAGCCTGTCTATTTTCCTGATTCCGCTGATTGCGATGTTGCTCTCTTATGATGCACTGATTGGCGAAATCGAGCGCGGTACAATGGCGTTGCTACTAAGTTACCCCATCTCGCGCAACCAAATCCTTGCCGGTAAATTTATCGGCCACCTCATCATTCTTGCCCTTGCCACCACGGCAGGCTACGGATTGGCAGGTATTACCCTTCAGCTTGCCAACGGCAGTTTTGATATTGCCGCATGGCAGCCTTTCGCCCTTTTGATTGTTGCCAGCGTGATTCTTGGCGCAGCCTTTTTGTCCATGGGCTATTTGATCAGCGCAAAAGTTAAAGAACGCGGTACCGCCGCCGGTATCGCCATCGGCGTATGGCTGTTTTTTGTCGTTATTTTCGATATGGCGCTTTTAGGTGTTTTAGTTGCCGATACCGAACAAGTCATTACCGCGCCTGTAGTGGAAACCGTTCTTCTGTTCAACCCCGCAGACATTTATCGCCTGCTGAACCTGACGGGTTACGAAAATACAGCCATGTATGCCGGCATGGCGGGTTTGAGCGAACAAATCAGCCTGAGTATGCCTGTTTTGCTGACGGCTCAGGTATTATGGGTTATCATTCCTTTGATTTTAGCCGCCTGGATTTTCGGAAAGCGACAAATATGAGAAAAATATTATTGACAACCTTCACACTCATCGCATTGGCAGCCTGCAGCAAGCAGGACAACAGCCCTCCGCCTGCGCCCCAACAAATCAGCGATAGTGCAGTGGGTCATTACTGCAGCATGAATTTGACTGAACACAACGGCCCTAAAGCGCAAATCTTCTTGAACGGCAAACCTGAAAAACCAGTTTGGTTTTCCACCATCAAGCAGATGTTCGGCTACACCAAGCTGCCTGAAGAGCCGAAAGGCATTCATGTCATCTATGTTACCGATATGGGTAAAGTCAAAGATTGGGAAAAACCCAATGCCGACACCGAATGGATAGATGCGAAAAAGGCCTATTACGTTATTGAAAGCAGCTTTATCGGCGGCATGGGTGCGGAAGATGCGCTTCCTTTTGCCGACAAGGCACAAGCTGAAAAATTCGCCAAAGAAAAAGGCGGCAGAGTAGTCGGTTTTGCAGAAATGCCCGACGAATATATTTTCAAATGAAACAATTAATAAAGGCCGTCTGAAACCATTTCAGACGGCCTTTGTGTTGAAGGCGTGCCGATTGATATTTAATGATGCAGGCTTTCAATGTAAAAATAAAAAATCCAAGGAATACGCCATGTCCACCCCTTTAACGCGCCGCCGCTTCATTGCCATCGCCGCCACACTTGCCGCCGGTGCCGGCATTCCCTTTGCCATCAGCCGAAAAACCAATCGGCCGACTCATTCAGCCGGCCCGAATCAAGAAGGGCAGCCTGTTATTTGGAAAGGGATTGCATTAGGCTCGGGTGCGGAATTGCGTTTGTTCGGCGTTGGGCGCAGGCAGGCGGAGATACTGATCAACAAAGTATTGGCAGAAGTTTCACGATTGGAAAAAATCTTCAGCCTGTATCGGGACGACAGCCTGATCAGCCGCTTAAACCGAGAAGGCCGTCTGAAAAATCCGCCATCCGATTTTTTGCAGCTGCTCAGTATCAGCCGGGATATTCATCAGCTGACGCAAGGTGCATTTGATCCCAGCATTCAGCCTTTGTGGAATCTGTATGCCGACCATTTCAGACGAAATCCGAAAACCGAAACGCCGCCGTCCGAACGCAGCATCAAAGATACGCTTAAATTGGTGGACTTCAATAAAGTTAACTTTGATACAAAAGAAATCCGTTTTGCCCAAAAAGGCATGAGCTTGTCGCTTAACGGCATTGCCCAAGGCTATATCACCGACAAAGTAGCCGAATTGTTGAAGCAGCAAGGCGTTTCTCAGGCATTGATTGATATGGGGGAGATTTACGGCTTTGATAATGCCAACCAGCGCGAGTGGAATGTCAGCATCCGCAATCCTGACCAAGAAGACCAAATCCTGACCACCGTTGCCATGAAAAATCAAGCGTTTGCCACATCGGGCGGCTATGGCACGGTAATGGACGAGGCAGGCAAATTTACCCATCTGTTTGACCCGCGCACAGGCGGAAGCCAGCCGCGCTATAAAAGCATGAGCGTTATGGCGGAAAGTGCGGCAGTTGCCGATGCCTTTTCTACCGCATTTTCCATTATGGATGAAGCGGCCATCCGAGCAGCCGCCCAAGTCAAAAATGCACAGGTTTGGCTGGTAATGCCGAATAATGAATTGAAGAAAATTTGAGGTGGGAAAAAGAATGGTTTTGCCAGTTGGTTTGAATATGAATAAGAAAATCTTAAGTTATTGAAATAATGGGGTATAAAAAAGAAGGGTTGTCCAAATAGACAACCCTGAAACTCTTGCAGCTGGGAGTAATTAGCAAGAGATTACGACACTTAAAACAAAAATTCACTCATTTCAAAGCACGAAGCTTTAATATCTAAGCAATACGGTATTTCGACCGCTCAAACCCCTTCGAAACGGAGAAACACAACATTATGGGAAAATCCGACAAAGTGGTTTAAAGCAATTAAGATGAGCGGTCTAAAAAGCAGATAACCGGATGTCTTTAGATAAACGGTATAATATCAGGATAAACGGAACATTACCAGTGAATATTATAAAAAAGTAGAATAATTCATTTAGTGATTGATTATATTGAATAAAAACATAGATTTTTATTGAATATTTTTACAACAGTTGATTCGGTTTGATATAAGAAATTATATAAGTGATTGTTATCAATAAAAAATAGTTTTGACTTTGTGAGTGATGATAGAAAAAGGCCGTCTGAACGTTCAGACGGCCTTTTTTCAAAGAGCGATTTATTTGGTTGCAGAAGCAGTAGAGGCGGCTTCGGCTTGAGCACCTGCTGCTGCGTTTTCACCCCATGCCGCAGGGTATTTGTAACCGGCAAAGCGTTTTTGTGAGTAGGCTTTGAACTCGTCAGAGTTGTAGGCTTCGGTTACATCTTTCAACCATTGGCTGTCTTTGTCGGCAGTGCGGACGGCAGACCAGTTAACGTAGGCGAAGCTTGGCTCTTGGAACAGGGCTTCCGTCAGTTTCATGCCGCTGCTCATGGCGTAGTTGCCGTTAACAATGGCAAAGTCAACGTCGGCACGGCTGCGTGGCAGTTGGGCGGCTTCAAGTTCTACGATTTGGATGTTTTTAGGGTTTTCGGCAATATCTGCTTTAGATGCGGTCAGCGGATCAACGTCGGCTTTCAGTTTAATCCAGCCCAATTCGTTCAACATAACCAATGCACGGGCAAAGTTGGATGGGTCGTTAGGTGCAGAAACGCTGACGCCGTCTTTCAATTCGTCCAAAGATTTCAGTTTGCCAGGATAGAGACCCAAAGGAGCAGTCGGTACTTGGAAGGCTTCGGTGATGTCCAGTTTGTGTTCTTTTTTGAAGTCGTCCAGATAAGGTTTGTGTTGGAAGATGTTGATGTCCAATTCGCCTTCAGCCAAAGCAAGGTTGGGGCGCACATAGTCGGTAAACTCGATCAGTTTGACTTTATAGCCTTTTTTCTCCAAAGCCGGTTGGATTTGGTCTTTTACCATATCGCCGAAGTCGCCGGCAGTTGTACCGAAGACGATTTCTTTTTTCTCTGCACCGTTGTCGGCAGAAGAAGCAGCAGAAGCAGCAGGCGCGCTGTCTTTTTGACCGCCGCAGGCAGCCAGTACGATGGCGAGCGCAGCGGCTGAAAGGGTTTTGAAGAATGTGTTGGTTTTCATATTTTGCTCCTGATGGATGATAAAACGGTTTCAGACGGCCTCAAGCTGCCGCCGTCAAGAAAAGAGGAATTGTAAATCTATTTTGGAAATATGAGGATGTTTTTGTAAATTTATTTGGAATATATATCCTAATATGTTCTAAACAGATAACAGGCCGTCTGAAAAATAGTAAGTCCATTTCAGACGGCCTGTTTACTTAACGCTTGTCCAGTTTGCGTGCCAATCTGTTGCCGATACTTTGAATCAGGATAACGAGTAAAACCAGGATGGCAACGATGAAGATGATGACTTCCATTTGATAGCGGTAGTAGCCGTAACGGATGGCAAGGTCGCCCAAGCCGCCACCGCCAATCATACCTGCCGCCGCGCTGTACGACAAAAGGCCGATAGCCAGTACGGTAATGCTGGAAACCATACCTGAGCGCGCTTCATTCAAAAGCACTTTGCAGATGATGCTCATGGGTGAGGCACCCATTGCGGAGGCCGCTTCAATCACGCCTCTGGGTACTTCGCGCAGGTTTTGCTCGACCAGACGGGCGAAGTAGAACAGGCCGGATACACTCAATACAAATGAGGCGGCAATCGGGCCGATGGTCGTGCCGATGATGGCGCGTGTAATAGGAATCATGGCAATCATCAGGGTGACGAAAGGGTATGCGCGTATCAGGTTGACAATGTTATCCAAAAACAAATTCAGCTGTTTGTTGTAGTGCAACTGATGACTTGACGTCACAAACAGCAATACGCCTAAAATCGTACCGAAGATAACGGCAAAAGTAGTCGATAGGCCGACCATAATAAAGGTTTCGCCCAAGGCTTGGATAATTTCGCCTTTCATGCTGACGATGGTGTCAACAGCACTTTCAAATGTCAAATTTGCCATATTAGTCCTCTCGAATCAGCTCTTGCCCGATTTTGGATTGGGCATGGATTTGGTTGCCGTGTACTTCAACGATTTCCAGCAGACGGCCTTTGTCCAAGAGGGCGGCGCGGTCGCACAGGCGGCGGATAACGCTCATTTCGTGGGTAACGATGACGATGGTTACGTTGAAACGTCGGTTGATGTCCTCCAAACACTTCAAAACGCTGCGCGTAGTGGCGGGATCGAGGGCGGAAGTGGGTTCGTCGGCGAGGATGACTTGAGGTTGCGGCGCCAGCGCGCGGGCAATGCCGACACGTTGTTTTTGACCGCCGGAAAGTTGGGACGGGTAATGATTGGCACGGTCTTGCAAATCAACGATTTCCAAACATTCTTCAACACGCGCTTGGATTTTTTTAGACGGCCATTTGGCAATTTCTAAAGGAAAGGCGACGTTTTCGGCAACGGTACGGTTGCTCAATAGGTTGAACTGTTGGAACACCATGCCGATGTTTTGTCGGGCGTGGCGCAGTTGTGTGGCGTTGAGCGCAGTCAGTTCTTGGCCGCATACGCTGACGGTGCCTGTGTCGGGACGTTCCAATAAATTAATCAGGCGCAGCAGGGTGGATTTACCTGCGCCGGAATAGCCCATCAGGCCAAAGATTTCTCCCTGTTTGATTTCAAGGCTGGTCGGTTCGACGGCGACAAAGTCTTTGTTGTCGCGTGTTTGATAGTGTTTGGAGACGTGATCCAGAATAATCATGGTTTATCCGTGTTTTCTTTAATTCGTGTGGCCATCAGGGTGTGCAGACGGCGGTTGTCGGCGCGTGCGACGGTAAATTGCAGGTTGCCGATGATGACTTTTTCGCCGCGTACGGGCAGGTGCCCCAATTCTTGAATGACCAGGCCGCCGATGGTGTCGGCTTCTTCGCTGCTGTATTCCGTGCCGAAAAAGGCGTTGATGTCTTCGATTTCGGTTGTGGCGTGGATGCGCCAGCGTTCGGAAGAAACGGCGTGGATATTGTCGGCGCTGTCGTCTTCGTCAAACTCGTCTTCGATGTCGCCGACGATTTGCTCGATGATGTCTTCAAAGGTTACCAGGCCGGATGTGCCGCCGTATTCGTCGATGACAATCGCCATGTGGTTGCGTTGTTCGCGGAATTCTTTTAAAAGGGAGGCCAGTGACTTGCCTTCAGGAACGAAAACGGCAGGGCGCAAGACGGATTTCAGGTGGAACTGCTCGGGATTAAACATATATTTGAGCAGGTCTTTGGCGTGCAAAATGCCCAAAACTTCGTCTTTGTCTTCGCCGATGACGGGGAAACGCGAATGGGCGGTTTCGATGATGTAGGCCGTGATGCGCTCGATGCTGTCGTTCTCTTTCAATACGTTCATGCGGCTGCGCGTAATCATGGCATCGCGCACTTCCAGCTCGGCAAAGTCCAATACTTTTTCCAGCCGGGTCAGTGTGTCGGCATCAAAAACTTCCTGCTCGTGCGCTTGGCGCAACAGGGTCAATACGTCTTCGGCGGAGTCGGGCTCGCCGGCAAGTCGGGAGATTAGGCGTTCGAAAAACTTGGGTTTCGACTGCGTACCGTCCATTTTAATATTCGTCCTCTTGGTAGGGGTTGGGGAAGCCTGCCGCCAGCATCAGGCGGATTTCTTCGGCTTCCATTATTTCGGCTTCATCGTCTTCGATGTGGTCGTAGCCCATCAGGTGTAAAGTGCCGTGTATGGTCAGGTGGGCAAAATGCTGCTCGGGTGTTTTGCCTTGTTCGGCGGCTTCTTTCAAAACCACTTGTGGGCAAATTACCAAATCGCCATACAGGCCGTCTGAAAACTGGTCGGGCAGGATTTCGCCTTCGTTGAGCGCGAAACTCAATACATTGGTGGCGTAATCTTTGCCGCGGTAGTCGCGGTTGTAGGCGCGGGCTTCTTCTTCGTCCAGAAGAATCAGGCTGATGTCTGCACGGCGGTATTCGTTTTTCAAGGCAGACCACGCCCAGCGGTAGAAGTCGTTCTCTGAAGGAAGGTTGGCGGCGGAAGAAGCATTTTCAAAGTTCAGATGAAAACGTTGCCGCTGTAAGGATAAAAAAGGATATTTTTTGGCGCGTTTCATGTTGTCCGGAAAATTTGGTTTTTAGGCGTAAATATAACATATTCACCCCCATGCCGTCTGAAAAACAGCCCAAAATATGATAGACTTCATGCCGTTTTCCATCTTTCAGGCAACCATTATGAACCCGAAAAAACTCGTTATCGCCAGTCGCGAAAGCCTGCTTGCCATGTGGCAGGCAAAACACATCCAAGGCCGTCTGAAAGCCCTGTATCCCGATTGCGAAGTCGAGATTTTGGGCATGACCACGCGTGGCGACCAGATTTTGGATAGAACTTTGTCAAAGGTCGGCGGTAAAGGCTTGTTTGTCAAAGAGTTGGAACAGGCTTTGTATGACGGCCGGGCTGATTTGGCCGTGCATTCGATTAAAGATGTGCCGATGGATTTGCCTGAAGGTTTCGCGCTTGCAGCCATCGGCGAACGCGCCAATCCGTTTGACGCATTTGTGTCCAACCAATACGCGCGTCTGGAAGAAATGCCCAAAGGCGCCGTCGTCGGCACATCCAGCCTGCGCCGCGAAGCCCAGTTGCGCGCGCACTATCCGCATTTGGTTATCAAACCTTTGCGCGGCAATGTGCAAACCCGTTTGTCCAAACTCGATAACGGTGAATACGACGCGATTATCTTGGCTGCCGCCGGTTTGCAGCGTCTGGAATTGGACGAACGCATCCGCATGATTTTGTCGGAATCCGACAGCCTGCCTGCCGCCGGACAAGGTGCATTGGGTATTGAAATTGCAGCGCATCGCGAAGATTTGTACGAAGTCTTGAAGCCGTTAAACCACGATACCACACACGCCTGCGTTACGGCCGAACGCGCGTTGGCGCGTGCTTTGGGCGGAAGCTGCCAAGTGCCGCTGGCCGCATATTGCACTGAAGAAAACGGCTTGCTGACCTTGCGCGGCTTGGTCGGCCATCCTGACGGCTCGGTCATTTTGCAGGCGGACGCACAAGCCCCTGCCGAATACGCCGATGCTTTGGGTCGCGCTGTCGCCAAAAAACTGGCAGATGACGGTGCGGAAGAATTGATTGCCGCCGTATTGCAAGAACAGGCTTAAAACAGCATAGATCATTTAAAAAGGCCGTCTGAAACTTTCAGACGGCCTTTGTTTTGTTGATGCTTAAGGATTCATAATCCGCGCAACCAAAGCTTTTTCTTTGCCCTGCATATTGGGGATTTTGACCTGAATGCCGTTGCCGGGTGCTACATCGACAGGCTGGTCTTTGCGGGTCATTTGTTCCAATTTGATGGTTTGGTTGCCGCTCGGGTGGATGATTTCGAGTGAATCGCCGATGGCAAAGCGGTTTTTGACTTCGATGGTTGCCCAGCCGTTTTCATCGATTTCGGTAACGTGGCCGACATATTGGCTTTGTTTGGCGATGGAGTGGCCGGTCAGGTAGTTTTGGTAATCCTGAGTTTGGTGGCGCTCGAGGAAGCCGCTGGTGTAGCCACGGTTGGCAAGGCCTTCGAGTTCGCTCAACAGGCTGTAATCAAACGGACGGCCTGCAACGGCATCATCAATCGCTTTGCGGTAGGACTGGGCCACGCGTGCAACATAATAAAGCGATTTGGTACGGCCTTCGACTTTGAGGCTGTCCACGCCGATTTTGGCCAGTTTCTCAACGACTTCAATGCCGCGCAGGTCTTTGGAATTCATGATGTAGGTACCGTGTTCGTCTTCCATAATCGGCATCATTTCGCCCGGGCGGTTGGACTCTTCAATCAGGAAAACTTTGTCGGCGTAAGGGTGGCGTTTTTGACCGTTGATGCCTTCGAAGTTTTGGTTGGCTTCTTCTTGGGCTTTTTCAAAGTTGAAACCTTGCAGAAGCTGGGCATCACCCGCGTCGCTTTCGACGGCGTTATGGACTTTGTAATCCCAACGGCAGGAGTTGGTGCAAGTACCTTGGTTAGGGTCGCGGTGGTTGAAGTAGCCCGACAATAGGCAACGGCCGGAGTAGGCGATACACAATGCGCCGTGGATGAAGACTTCGAGTTCGATGTCGGGACATTCTTGGCGGATTTCGGCGATTTCTTCCATGCTCAATTCGCGCGACAGAATAATGCGTTCAACGCCGATGTTCTGCCAGAATTTTACGCCCCAGTAGTTGGTGGTGTTGGCCTGTACGGACAGGTGGATCGGCATCTCCGGCCATTTTTCGCGCACGGTCATGATCAAACCCGGATCCGCCATAATCAGCGCGTCGGGTTTCATAGCAATCAAGGGCTCCATATCGGAAACAAAGGTTTTGAGTTTGGAGTTGTGCGGCAGCGTGTTGACGGTCAGGAAGAATTTTTTGTTGCGCTCGTGCGCTTCTTTAATGCCTTGCTCGAGAACGTCGAGTTTGGCAAATTCGTTGTTGCGGGCGCGCAGGGAGTAACGCGGGCTGCCGGCGTAAACGGCATCTGCGCCGTAATCGTAGGCGGCACGCATGCGTTCGAGGCCGCCTGCAGGCAATAAGAGTTCGGGTGCTTTCATGTTTTATGCTTTTTAAAATGTTTTCAGACGGCCTTTAAGGGAAGAGGGAAGGCCGTCTGAAAGATGTTTGAAGAATGGGTGGATTATCCGCTGTTTTTGTGTTTCGGTCAATTTTGTGGCGGGTTTGCGCTTTGTTTTTTATACGGAAAATGTCCTATATGGGCAAAGGCGAAAAGGGGTATCAATTTATTGGAAATGTAAAAAAAGCAGGGTTGGGCGGAATAATTTAACAAAAAACCGTTCAAGCAATGTATTTTCTTGTAAAATATCAAGCTTCATTTTAAAAAATATTCGGATTCGTTACCGATTTTGACCGACGGAAGATTTATGGATTTTCGTTTTGACATCATTTATGAATACCGCTGGATGTTTTTTTACGGCGTGTTGACGACGCTGGGACTGACGGTGGTTGCAACGGCAGGCGGCTCGGTTTTGGGTTTGCTGCTGGCATTGGCGCGTTTGATCAATCCGGAAAAAGCCGGTGCACCGATGCGTGCCTTGGCTTGGGTTTTGCGTAAGATTTCTTTTTGGTATGTGACGCTGTTTCGCGGTACGCCATTGTTTGTACAAATTGTGATTTGGGCTTATGTTTGGTTCCCATTTTTCGTTCACCCGGCAGACGGTGTGCTGATTAGCGGCGAAGCAGCTGTTGATCTGCGCCGTTCTTATGGTGCGCTGATTGCCGGCTCTTTGGCTTTGGTTGCGAACTCGGGTGCGTATATTTGTGAAATTTTCCGTGCCGGTATTCAATCAATTGATAAAGGCCAAATGGAAGCTGCACGTTCTTTGGGTCTGACCTATACTCAGGCGATGCGTTATGTGATTTTGCCACAAGCTTTGCGCCGTATGTTGCCGCCACTGGCCAGTGAATTTATTACTTTGTTGAAAGACAGCTCATTGTTGTCCGTCATCGGTGTGGCTGAGTTGGCTTATGTACAAAGCACGATTACCGGCCGCTATTCTGTCTATGAGGAACCGCTTTATACGATTGCGCTGATTTATTTGGTGCTGACAAGCTTTTTGGGTTGGGTATTCCTGCGATTGGAAAGCCGTTACAATCCGCAACACCGCTAATCGGTTTGAATCAAAAAAGGAAGACTTGAAAAAGTCTTCCTTTTTTATTTGCCGTCAATGTTTCAGACGGCCTTGAATCAGAATGCTTCGCCGACTTTGACACCGCCTGCGATGTCTTTAGGCGTTGCCAGTTTGGCAGTTGCTTGTTGGGCGGCTTGGAATGCTTCAGTTGCCATGATGTCGGCAGCTTCCTGGATGGTCAATGTATTGGCCATGTATTGCCAACGTGCGGCCAAATCGGCGTTTGCCGGTGCGTGGAAACCGTCTCGCAATTCATCTACCAAGTCCGGACGGTTGCACACCAGTACAATATCGCAGCCTGCTTCAAAAGAAAGTCGGGCGCGTTCTTTAATACCGCCGACACCGCATGCGCCTTCCATGGTCAGGTCGTCTGAAAAGATAACGCCGTTAAATCCGATTTCCTGGCGCAGGATTTGTTTCAGCCATTTTTCGGAGAAGCCGGCAGGTTGGCTGTCGATTTGCGGGTACACGACGTGGGCAGGCATGACTGCGGCCATGCCTGCCTGGCTCAGTGCGCGGAAGGGGATAAGGTCGGCAGCTTCGAGCGCTTCGCGGCTGCGTTCGTCGCAAGGCAGGACATGATGGCTGTCGCCTTCGACAAAGCCGTGGCCGGGGAAGTGTTTACCGCAAGATTTCATGCCGCCTTTGTTCAGGCCTTTTTGCAGGGCAAGGGCAAGCTGGGTCACGATGTTGGCGTCGCGGTGGAAACTGCGGTTGCCGATAACGGCACATTGACCCCAGTCCAAATCCAATACAGGTGTGAAGGATAGGTCGATACCGCAGGCGGAGAGTTCAGTCGCCAAAACCCAGCCGACTTGTTCTGCTTGGGCGCAGGCGGCTTCTTGGCCTTCGTTATCCCAAATTTCACCCAATACGTTCATGGCCGGCAGGCGGGTGAAGCCGTCAATAAAACGTTGAACCCGTCCGCCTTCGTGGTCGACGGCGATGATGAGTTCAGGGGTGCGGACGGCTTTGATTTCTTGAACCAAAGCTTTGAGCTGGGAGACGTTTTCAAAGTTGCGGCGGAACAAAATAACGCCACCGACGGCGGGGTCGAGCAGGCGTTGTTTTTCTTCTTCGGTCAGATGGTAGGCGGCGACGTCGGCCATGACGGGGCCGCGTGGAAGATGGGGCGTATTCATTGTTTTGTCCTGAATAATGGATATATGGGTAATTGCAATATTCAGACGGCCTGAGCGTGTCGGAATATCTCAGGCCGTCTGAATATTGGTTTTGAATTAGGCAGTTGCTTTGTTCTTGTCTTTTAAGATGAAAATCAACACAACCATCACGATACCGGTTACCACAAAACCTAAAGGCGCAGAGCCGGTCATGCCTAAAATCAGGTAGCCGATAGCGGCAGAGGCAGCAACGGTCAGTGCGTAAGGGAATTGCGAGGTAACGTGGTCGATGTGATTGCAGTGTGCGCCGGTAGAAGAGAGGATGGTGGTGTCGGAAATCGGCGAGCAGTGGTCGCCAAATACGGCACCGGCCATGACGGCGGACATGCAGGGGATAATCAGCGCTGGTTCGACTTTGACGGCCATGGCGGCGGCAATCGGCAACATGATGCCGAATGTGCCCCAGCTTGTACCGGTAGCGAAGGCCATCACGCCTGCGAGCAGAAATAAAATCACGGGCAGGAAGCCTGCATGGATATTGCCTGCTACCAAGGTGGAGAGGTATTCGCCGGTGTGCATTTCGCTGACAACGGTGCTGATAATCCATGCCAAAATCAAGATGATAATGGCACCGCGCATAGAGATGATGCCCTGCCAAACGGCTTTGGGGTAATCACTGGTTTTGATGGTGCCGATGGTGCAGAGAATGACGGCCAATACGCCGCAAGTGCCGCCGAACACGAGGGAAGTGTTCACATCGGTATTTTCAAATGCGCTGAGCAAAGAGAAGGTTTCAGAAGCTTGTGCGCCAGTGTAAATCATGGCGGAAACCGTGGCGGCGATCAGTACCAAAACCGGTACAATCAGCGCGAATACGCGGCCGTTAGGATGGCCGGTGTCAACGGTTTCATCATGAATTTCGTTTAAAGCGGCGCGTTCCAAACGAGCCATTGAGCCGATATCAAAAGAGAACCAGGCCACGACAAACACCATAATCAATGCGAAGACGGCATAGTAATTCATCAGGCTCATGGCCACGAATGCGCCCATCGGTGTGTAGCCTGTGATGTTGTACGTTACCAAAAGGCCGGCCAAAGTAGCAATAATCGATGCGCCCCAGCTGGATACCGGCATCAAAACGCACATCGGTGCGGCAGTGGAGTCCAGGATGTAAGCCAGTTTGGCACGGGAAACTTTGAATTTGTCGGTTACAGGACGGGCAATTGCGCCGACGGCAAGACTGTGGAAATAGTCATCAATAAAGGTAACGAATACCAGGCAGGCAGTCAGCAGCTTCGCGCCGCGACGGCCTTTGATGTGCTGTTTCGCCCAATCGGCAAATGCTTGGTTACTGCCGGAATGTGTCAGCAGGGAAGTGAAAATCCCCAAAAGCACCAAGAAAAGCAGGATTTTGGGTTTGCCCAAAGACCAATCTCCGTCCGCCCAAGTCAGGCTGACGGCCATGTCTTTCAAGTGAACCAAGGCATCAAGCGGATTACCGCCTACCAGCAGGAATGAGCCGACGATAATGCCGACACCCAGGGACAGCAATACACGGCGCGTAGCAATGGCCAGGGCGAGCGCGATGGCTGCCGGAACAATGGATAAAATAGAATTCGAATAATTAATAAGTTGCATAATTATATTGTATATAAGCGGTGAAATATTTTCAGACGGCCTAGATTTGGAAAGCGGATAACAAAATACCCACCGCCTCTGACTGATGGGTATTTTATCATTTAACGCATCATCATGCCGTCTGAAAATCTTGCTATTGCAGATTGAGTGCAAGGAACAAGGTGTTGCCGTCGCGTTGCACCAGAAGCGGTACGTTTTTGCCTGCGCTTTCCAAGGCGCTGCGGAAGGTGGATTCGTCATTGACGCTGATTTGGCTGACGGCAATGATTTCGTCGCCGCGTTTGAGGCCGGCACGTTCGGCCGCACCGCTAACGCGCAGAACGATCAAGCGTTGTTTGCCGTCTGCGTTTTCAACCTGCAAAGTCAGGCCTGCGTTTTCAACGGCAAAGCCGTCATGACCGCCTTCGTGTTGCGGCTGTTCGGTTTCTTTGGCCGATGTTTCCGTTTGTTCGGCTGCGCTGCCAAGTTTGACTTTGACATCGGTTTGTTTGCCGCCGCGCCAAATGCTCAAAGTAACTTCTTTACCCGGCATCATCGAGCCGACCATGACCGGTAAATCGCTGGAAGCGCGGACTTCTTCTCCGTTTACGCTGCGGACAATATCGCCGACTTGCAAACCGGCTTGCTGTGCTGCGCTGTTCGGCATGATTTTGGCAATCAACGCGCCGCTTGCTTTGTCCAAACCGAAAGATTTGGCCAAATCGTAAGAAACTTCTTGGATAACCACGCCCAATTGACCGCGTTGGACTTTGCCGTTGGCTTTCAATTGATCGGCCACATTCATGGCAACATCAATCGGAATGGCAAACGAAATACCCATGAAACCGCCGCTGCGGCTGTAGATTTGCGAGTTGATGCCGACTACTTGGCCGCGGAGGTTGAATAACGGGCCGCCTGAATTGCCGGGGTTGATGGCAACGTCGGTTTGGATGAACGGCGTGTAGTTTTCATTCGGCAGGCTGCGGCCTTTGGCGGAGACGATGCCTGAAGTTACGCTGTTGTCAAAGCCGAAAGGCGCACCAATGGCGGCTACCCATTCGCCCGGTTTCAAATCTTTCGGATTGCCGATTTTGACAACCGGCAAGTCTTCTTGCGGCTCGATTTTTAAGAGGGCAACATCGGATTGGGCATCTGAGCCGACCAGTTTGGCCGTGTATTCGCGTTTGTCGTTGAGCAGGACTTTGATATTGCCCATGCCGGCAACCACGTGGGTATTGGTCAGGATATAGCCGTCTTTGCTGATGATGAAGCCGGAACCGAAATTCAAATCGTCGCTTTCGGTATCTTCTTGCGGCATGTCGGGCATATTGGGAACAAGGCGTTTGAAGAACTCGTAAAACGGATCGTTGTCGGGAAATTGGCTCAAGTCCATGCTGTGGTCGTCATCCGGTGTCGCAGTGCGTTTTGCCGGTGTCGCTTGAATATTGACGACTGCTTGTCCTTCGTTTTGGACCAGTTGGGCGAAGTCGGGCAGCAACATACCGACTTTTCCGTCATCGGTATTGGTTTCTATGCGTTGGACGAGTTCTTTGTTTTCGTCTTTGCCAAAAAAGGTGCTGACTTTGTCGCAACCTGAAAGAAGAGAAGCTGAGAGGACAGCGAGGGCCAGATATGTGTTTGTTTTAATATGCACGAAAGTTCCTTTTGCCGGTGCCTATCGTATTGTCGGCATGCGTTTGAATCGGCAGGCAGTTTTATTGTTTGAATGCTGTTTAAATGTATAAGATAGGATTTTTACACTTTAACGGTTTTTTTTCAAGCATTTCATTTTAAATGAAAAAAATGATGATTGAAATTTGTTGCTTTGAGGCCGTCTGAAAACTTTGGCATAGAACCTGTTGTCTCGCTTCTTTCAGACGGCCTTTAAATTACGGTCAGTCGTGTTGGTCCAAGTGGTAGATCTGCGCCACGGCATCGATTAATTCGCTGTTGTCCGAGCCGGCTTTGTTGAGTGTGCGTGTCGGAGAGTGGAGCAGTTTGTTGGTCAACTGAATGGAGAGGCGTTCGAGGACATCCTCGGCCGATACGCCTTTTGCCAGTTGTTTCATGGCATTTTCCAGCACTTGGCGGCGTGCGCGTTCGCCTTCGTCGCGCAAGGCGCGGATAAGCGGAACGCTTTGACGGTTTTTCTGCTGGCGGATAAATTCGCTGACCTTTTCTTCCACCATGCTTTCAGCCGCCGCCGCTGCCTTTTTGCGCGCGTCTTTACCGCTTTGGACAATATCCATCATGTCGTCCACGGTATAGAGATATGCATCTTCCAATTCGCTGACTTCGGCTTCAATGTCGCGCGGAACGGCCAAATCCAGCAGGAAAACGGGCATGTTGTGGCGTTTTTTCAATGCACGTTCGACCATGCCTTTGCCGACGAGGGGGAGTTGGCTGGCGGTGGAAGAAACAACCACGTCGTAATCGTGAAGAATATAGGGCAATTCATTCAGCAGGCAGGCTTCGGCGTTGACGCTGAGTTTGTCGCACAATTCCTGCGCACGCTGGTGTGTACGGTTGGCAACGGTGATGAGCTTGGGATTTTTGGCGGCAAAATAAGTGGCCACCAGCTCAATCATTTCGCCTGCGCCGATAAAGAGGACGTTAAGGTCGGAAATGGAAGGGAAGATTTGCTCTGCCATTTTGACCGATGCGGAAGCCATAGAGACGGAGTTTTCGCCGACAGCGGTATCGGTGCGCACTTCTTTGGCAACGGCAAAGGTTTTTTGAAACAGGGCGTTTAAGTGGGTATTGATGCTTTCTTGTTCTTGCGCAACGCGGACGGCATCTTTGATTTGACCGAGAATTTGCGGTTCGCCCAGGACCATGGAATCCAAGCCGCAGGCGACGCGGAAGGCGTGGCGGACGGTTTCGTTGTTGTCCAGGGTGTAGAGGTAGGGGCGGATTTCTTCGACAGGCAGATTGTGATATTTTGCCAACCAGTTGATGATTTTTTCGGATTCGCCGACGCAGTAAAGCTCGGTGCGGTTGCAGGTAGAAAGAATGACTGCTTCTTCCGCCGCCTCGCTGCGCGCGAGGTTGGACACGGCATCCGGCAGATTTGCAGCAGCAAATGCCAGTTTTTCGCGTATGCTCAAGGGCGCGGTTTGGTGGTTGAGTCCGACGACGGTAAGTTGCATGGTTATGGTATGACCGGGTAGTGTGTGTGGTGGCTATTATAGCTTAAGTGGGCTTTAAAATGAATGTGTTGGGGGGATAAGATACGATGAGGTTTGTCATCGAAAAGGCCGTCTGAAAAGATTCAGACGGCC
This sequence comes from Neisseria sp. P0004.S004, assembly GCF_051963335.1. Taxonomy (NCBI): domain Bacteria; kingdom Pseudomonadati; phylum Pseudomonadota; class Betaproteobacteria; order Neisseriales; family Neisseriaceae; genus Neisseria; species Neisseria sp. P0004.S004. The sequence continues at coordinate 15,457 of NZ_JBQCUK010000010.1, read as the reverse complement.
TTTTTATCAAGAAAGGCTTAAACGGCTTCTGCTTCTTCTGCCAAGAAACCGCGCAGTTTTTGCATGGCTTTGGCTTCGATTTGGCGGATGCGTTCGGCAGATACGCCGTATTCGGCAGCCAATTCGTGCAGGGTTAAACCGCCATCGTCTTGCAACCAGCGGCTTTCAACGATACGGCGGCTGCGGTCGTCCAGTTGCGCCAAGGCGTTTTGCAGACCTTCGGTTTGCAGGGCGTAGTGGGCTTGTTTGGACAATTGACGGCTGGGCTCTGCATCGTGGTCTGCCAACCAGTCGATAGGGGCGAAGTTGTCCTCGTCATCGTTGTTTTCTGCCATGATGCCGATGTCGTGGCCGGTCATGCGTTGTTCCATTTCCAAGACTTCGGACAATTTGACGCCCAAATCGTCGGCGATTTCTTGCGCTTCTTTTGGAGACAAGGCATTCAGGTTTTTACGCATGCTGCGCAGATTGAAGAACAGTTTGCGTTGCGGTTTGGTTGTGGCCACGCGGACCAAACGCCAGTTGCGCAAAATGAATTCGTGGATTTCGGCTTTAATCCAATGCACGGCAAACGAAAACAGGCGTGCGCCGCGGCTTGGTTCGTAGCGTTTGACGGCTTTCATCAAGCCGATATTGCCTTCTTGAATCAGGTCGGCTTGGTTGAGGCCGTAGCCGTCGTAACCGCGTGCAATGGATACGACGACACGAAGATGGGACAGAATAAGTTGTTTGGCGGCGTTGAGGTCGCCTTTTTGTTGACGTTCGGCCAGTTGTGTTTCTTCTTCGGCAGTCAGCATGGGAATGCTGTTGACAGTATGAATGTATTGCTCGAGGCTACCGTTGCCGCTGTGGATAACGGGTAATGCAAAAGCTTTATTCATAAAAGGATGCTCTCCTTGATTGGGCCGTCTGAAAACGGCTTTTTGTTTATTGTGTGACAAGCAGTATAACACTGCCTGTGGTTTGTTTTGTTATGGGTTGGATTTTTTCTGTAAATTAACGATAGATTCAATAGTTTTTACTGCTTGAATCGCAAGGGTTGATTGTCTTAAAAAATTTGAGTGATTTGCTAGGTTTTGGGTAAGTATATTACAAACATTTCTGTATGTAAATAGTTTTACCAATAAAAAAGACCTTGTGTAACAAGGTCTTAAAATTTTATTCAGACTTTTTTCTGCCGATTAGGATAAGGAATACGCTGATGGCGGCCAAAATACTGATAAGCCAGGTTGAGCCACCTGCTTTCATGTAAGGCGTTTCACCAATGTAGCCTTTGACGTGGCCTTCGAGGACGGTTTCTGTATCCGGCTGGGCTTCGGCAACAATCGTGCCTTTAGGGGAAATAATGGCGGTTGCGCCGGTATTGGTGGCGCGAACCATGTAGCGGCCCAGTTCCATTGCACGCGCTTGGGATTGTTGAAGCTGCTGATACATGGCATTGGATTTGCCGTACCACGCCATATTGCTGATGTTTGCGAGCAGGGTGGAGCGTTTCGCCGTTGCAATGAGTTCGTCGCCGAAGCCGTCCTCATAGCAGATATTGAAGGCGACTTTTTGATCCTTCATCACCAAAGGCGCTTGGTTGTCACCGCCTTTTTGAAAGTCGGCCAAAGGCATATCCATCATTTTATAGAGGCGCTCGGTAATGGCGGGCAAGGGCTTGTATTCGCCAAATGGAACGAGGTGGTTCTTGGCGTAGTAGGGAATGACATCGGAAGTGCTGTTGTGATATTCGCTCAAATTGATGACGGCATTTTCGTAGCCGTTGCCGTCGGGCGTATATTGGCTGATGCCGATGGCCAATGCGCTGCCGTTGCTTTGCGCCTGTTCAGCGAATTGTTCCAAGATGCCTTCGGGCAGGTCTTGGCGCATCAGCGGCAGGGCGGTTTCAGGCAGGATGACGATGTCGGCACTGGTTTTGCTGATTTGTTCGTAGTATTTCTGAATGGTCGGAATGATTTGCTCTTCTTTCCATTTCAGATTTTGTTCGATATTGCCTTGAATCAGGGCGACGGTGCTGGTGCTGCCGTCAGGGCGGGTGTATTCGGTTTGTTGGGAAATGTAGCCGACGGAGCAGAGCGCAACGATAAGGAATAAGGGCAGAAGGCGGTGTTTCAGACGGCCGTGGTTGTCAATCAGCAACACCAGCCATGCGCTGAGGAAAGCGGTTGCCAGCGTAACCATATGAATGCCGCCCAACGGCGCGAAGCCTGCCAACGGGCTGTCTTTGATGATTTGGGAATAGCCGATGGCGCCCCAGCCGAATCCGGTCAGGAAGCGTTCGCGGGCAAATTCTGCCAGCGTCCACAAAATCGGCAGCAGGAGGCCGGTTTTGGCCCAGCGCGCCAGATTGCATTTTCTCCACACCCAAAAACAGATAGCCGGATAAAGCGCAAGAAATGCCGGCAGCAGGAAGGTGAGGGGGATGGCGTATGAATCCGGCAGACCCGAAACATCATGCAGGGCAGTGTGTATCCAATAAAACTGCGCCGTATAACCGATTAATCCAAACAGATAGGCAGTCATGACGGCAAAGCGCGGACGCAATTCAATCAGGCGTATCAGCGCGCCAAACAACAGCGGCATCAGCCAGAAATGATAATACGGGGCGAAAGTGAACGGCGTCGCGGCGGCAATCAAGATGACCAGCGGCCAGTACAGCAGCGGGTGTTGCCAGTATTGTTCGAGTTTACGGAAAATATTCATGCTTTAAATGGTATTGAGGCCGTCTGAAAAGTTTTCAGACGGCAGGGAAACAAAATCAGTCTTTTTGAAACAATTTCATTGCAGGCAGGACGATTGCGCAAGCCAATGCACCGGCGGCTACTCCGACCACCAGATTGGCGATATGTTCCATCATGCCGCTGTCCCAATGTTGCGCGTGGAGGAAGTCGTGCAAAAAACCAAGGTTGTGGGCGATCAGTCCGCCGCCGACCAAGAACATCGCCAGCGTGCCGACAATGCTCAAGCCGCGCATAAACCAAGGCATAAATGAAATCAAACCGCGTCCGATGCCTTGTACGGCGGCGCTTTTTTGGCGCATCAGCATCATGCCGAGGTCGTCAAGTTTGACGATAATGCCGACCAAACCATAGACCAATGCAGTCATGCCGACACCGATGGCGGCCATAACCAAAGAACGCGTCATCAGGTCATATTTTTCAACAACGCCCAGCGCGATAATGATAATTTCGGCGGAGAGGATGAAATCTGTGCGGACCGCGCCTTTCACTTTTGTTTTTTCGTCTGTGACTTCAGGTTCGGCATCGTGTCCGTCTTCGTGTTCATTGCGGTGCAGAAATTTGTGCAACAGTTTTTCCACGCCTTCAAAACACAAATAAACACCGCCGATCATCAGCAAGGGCGTAATCAGTGCAGGTACGAAAGCGGAAAGCAACAGCGCAAGCGGCACCAGAATCAGCTTGTTGACCAGAGAGCCTTTTGCCACCGCCCAAATAATCGGCAATTCGCGCTCGGCAGATACGCCGGTTACCTGATTGGCGTTGAGCGCCAAATCGTCGCCGACCACGCCGGCGGTTTTTTTGGCGGCGACTTTGGTCATCATCGCTACATCGTCCAAAACGGCGGTAATGTCGTCCAAAAGCGTAAAGAGAGAGGCGAAGGCCATAATGTTGTCCGGATAAAATCAAATAAACGCGCGATTATATATGAAAATTCAGTTGCTTGAATGGTTTCAGACGGCCTTTGACGGAAATTAACCAAAGGCCGTCTGAAAATGCTATTTCGGTGTATAACGTCCCGCCATGGCTTTGTACACCATATTTTCGTATTTTAAAGCTTCATAGCGTTGGTTCAGCAGGTTTTGCGCCGAGCTGTATTCCGTATTCAAAGCCTCCAGCCAGTCTTTCAGTTCGTTTTTACCGTGTTGGTAGCGGACTTGATAGTAATGGCTGTTTTTCTTGTCCAACTGGTAACGCTGTTCCTGATTGGCAAGGCCGGCCTGCGCGTTTTTGTAGGCAAGGTAGTTGGTGTTGACTTCGTTGAGCGCTGTGGTCAGGGCTTTTTCAAAATTCAGCTTGGCGCTGTCCATCTCCGCTTGTACGGTTTTGTCTTTCCATTTCATGGTCTGCCAATTAAGGAAAGGCAGATTGATGGTGGCCGAGCCGCCCAACATGGGGATATTGAACGTACTTTTTGCTTTGTCGGACGACGTACTCAAACTTGCGCCCAAAGTAATCGACGGATACCAACTGCGTTTTTGCGCGTTGACCGATTGTTGCGACGCTTGCAGGCGGTATTCGGCGGCGCGCAGATCGGGGCGGTTGGCCAAAACGGTAATCGGTACGTCCAAGTTCACGCCTTTGACAGGCAGCAGGTGAAATTGTGCCGGATCGGCGGCCATGTTTTCAGATGGCCTTAAATTCAACAAATTACGCAAAACCTGTTTTTGCGTATCCAAATTGTTTTGCAAAGACAACAGGCTGTTTTCGGCACTCAGCAATGACTGTTTGGCTTGGGTCGGCTGGCTTGAGTCAGCCCGGCCGTAGCGGAACTTGGCATTCGCAATGCGGTTGATTTCCTGATATTGCTTCAACGATTTTTGCGCCAACTCGATGGCTTCGTTCAGGTAGGCGATATTGAAATACGCATCGGCGACATTATTGATCAAAGTCAGGCGTGTGTTAGCCATGTCTTCATGCGTGGCTTGGTATTCCCATACCTGTGCATCGGCAGTGGCACTGAGTTTACGCCACAAATCCAATTCGTAGCTCAAACCAAGCTGGCTGCTGAAGGTATTGCCATGGCTGCCGGTTTTCAGGTTTTTAGAAGCATTCGCGCCCAACGAACCGCTGAACGAAGGCACCAAATCTGCACCCAAAATATTGGCTTGGTACAAAGCCTTGTTGACGCTGATGGCCGCCTGTTTCAAATCGATATTGTTCGTCAGCGCCTGCTCCATCAGCGCGCTGAGCTGCTGGCTTTGGTAGATTTCCCACCAGTTGCCGTTTACATCGTAGCGTTCGGCAGTTTCCGCCGCGCTCATAACTTGGCCGGTTGCTTCCAGTGTCAGGTTCGGATTGGCTTTAGGCGCGGCGCACGCACTTAGGGCAAGGGCAACAGCCAATGATAAGGCTACTTGGGAAAAAGGTTTCGTCTTCATAAAAATCTTTCGGGTAACGGCATTTCAGACGGCCCCAAGATAATAGGCCGTCTGAAACATAATCAATCCTGAGCCAATGCATCAATCGGGTTGAGCTTGGAAGCCTTGTTGGCAGGCATAAAGCCGAATGCGACGCCGATGGCGGTGGAGCAGACAACTGCGCCGATGACGGAAGCCATGGAAATGCTCATCGGGAAATCGGTAACAAAATAGTTGAACACCAGGCTGATGCTTGCGGACAACAATACGCCCGAAAGGCCGCCGATGATACAGATTAAGACGGCTTCAATCAGAAACTGCTGCAAAATATTGTTGCGGCGTGCGCCGATTGCCATGCGGACGCCGATTTCTTTGGTGCGCTCGGTAACGGAGACCAGCATGATGTTCATCACGCCGATACCGCCGACCACCAAAGAGATGACCGCGATGGAAGAAATCAGCAGTGTCATGGTGCCGGTCGTACTTTCAACCATTTCTTTGATGCTGTCGCTGTTGTTCATAAAGAAGTCTTCTGTACCGTGGCGTGCTTTCAGTAGCTCGGTCAGGCTTTTTTCGGCAACTTGAGTGTTGGCATCGTCTTTGATTTTGACAACGATGGAGTTGGTATGGCTTTCGCCGGTAATTTGGTGCATAACCGTTGTATAAGGCGACCAAAGCATCAGTGAGTCGGAATTGCCGAATGAGTTGTCATCCTTTTTCATAATGCCGATGACGGTTAGCGGGCGTTTTTTGAAAAGGATGGTTTTGCCTAAAGGATTGACGCCTTCGCCAAAGAGTTTGGTTTTGGTGTTTTGGTCGATGACGACGACTTGGGCATCGTTTTTTACATCGTCATCATCAAACAGACGGCCTTCTTCCAATTTCAAACCGCGCACGTCGAAATATTGTTCGCCTACGCCGTAAAGCGAGGCGGTCAGGTCGGTGTTGCGGTAGGTTAAGGTGCCGCCGGAGTTGGTTTGAGGGGTGGCAGAGGCGACGTAGCTTTGTTGGCTGATGGCTTTTGCGTCATTAATCGTCAGTGTCTTGATTCGTCCGCTACGGCGGTCGCCAAAACCACGGCCGGGGAAGATGCTGATGGTGTTTGTGCCCATCGAGTTGATGTCTTCCAGGATTTTTTGTTGCGAGCCATTACCCAAGGCCACCACCGATACCACTGAAGCGATACCGATAATAATCCCCAGCATGGTCAGCAACGAACGCATTTTGTGCGCCATAATCGCCTGTACCGACATTTTGAATGCTTCCATAAATTGATCGTAATAAAACGACCAGGAAGTTTTTTCTTTAATCCGCTCCACTTTGCTGGGCGGAATGTCGGGATTTTTAGAAGTGTCCGAAATAATCTGACCGTCGCGGATTTCGATGACGCGGTTCGCATTTGCCGCAATGCCCGGATCGTGGGTGACCATAATCACGGTATGCCCGTCTTCGTGCAACTTATGGATGATTTCCATCACATTTTTACCGCTGGCAGTATCCAATGCGCCGGTCGGTTCGTCGGCAAAGATGATTTCGCCGCCGTTCATCAACGCGCGGGCAATCGAAACGCGCTGTTGCTGACCGCCGGAAAGCTCGCTGGGTTTGTTGCCTTCTTTATTTTGCAAACCCAAATCGCCCAATAATTTTTCCGCACGTTCCGCGCGCTCTTTGCTGTCCATGCCCATATACACGGCAGGCAGGGCGACGTTGTCCCGGGCGGTCAGCGAGCTTAACAGGTTGTAACGCTGGAAAATAAAGCCGAAACGCTCACGGCGTAAAGCCGCCAGCTCATCCGGCTGCATTTGCGATGTTTCGATGCCGTCGATTTGATAAGAGCCGGAAGTGGCGGTATCCAGACAGCCCAAGATATTCATCAGCGTCGATTTGCCCGAGCCGGATTGGCCGATAATCGCCACAAAGTCGCCTTTTTCAATAGAAAGGCTGACATCTTTCAATACATGCACACGGTTTTCACCGCTACCGAAAAAACGGTTGATATTCTTACATTCGATTAAACTCATAATCTTTCCGGGCGAAAAATAGACATACAGAAACCAAGGCCGTCTGAAACACAGCCAAATCTTTCAGACGGCCTTAATCAATCAGCGGGGAGGGCCGCCGCCCATCATCGCGCGTTCGCTGCTCTTATTCTTTTCGTCTGCGCTCATTTCAGAAACGATTACTTTTTCGCCTTCTTTCAAGCCACTTTTGATTTCGGTATTCATGCTGTCTTTCAAACCGACGGTTACTTCGCGTTCTACCGTTTTATTGTCTGCGCCCAAAATGCTGACATAGGATTTGCCGTTATGTTTTTTTACAGTCAGCGTCGGTACCAGTAAGACATTTTTCACGCCGTTGATTTCAATCGTGTTTTGAGTGGTCATGCCGATGGAAAGTTTGCCGTCGGAATTTGGCACCAAGGCGCGGGCATAGTAGTAAATCGCATTGGAAGTCGTATCCGTGCTGCTGGTGTAGCTGCCCAAAGACATGGTGGTCAGGCCGGGGTCGACGCTGTCCAATTTCGCTTTAATCGGGGTGTCTGGCTCGGACAAAATGGTGAACGAAATATCCTGACCTGCTTTGACTTTCGTAATATCGCCTTCGGCAATCTGCATTTTGTTTAACATGGTTTCCAGATTGGCCAGCTGGATAATGGTCGGCGTAGATTGCGCCGCATTGACGGATTGGCCTTCTTCAACAGGAATGGCGACCACGGTTCCGTCCATGGTGGCGGTAATCCGCGTGTGTCCCAATTCGGATTCGGCCGTATTGATGGAGATTTTGGATTGTTTGATGGAGGCCTTCAGTTCGGCGACATTGGCTTTGGCTGCGGCTAAAGAGTCTTGTGCAGATTCCAAATCTTCTTTGGAAGTGGCTTGTTCTTTCCATAAGGCAAGTTCGCGCTTATATTTTTTCTCCGCACTGGAAAGCGCAATTTCGGCAGAAACCAATTTTGCCTGATAAGTTTCCAGTTTGGATTTTTCGGTATTCAACGTGTTGAGCTGATTGGTTGAGTCGATTTCTGCAATCAAATCGCCTTTTTTCACTTGTTGGCCCAGTTTCACATACAGTTTTTTAATCTGGCCTGAAGCTTCTGCGCCTACGGATACCAAATTGGAAGGCGAGATTTCGCCGGTTGCCGATACGGTTTGACGGATATCGCCGCGTTTGACCACTTCCGTAATAAAAGAAGACTGAGGCTCAGGCTTCATCAAAGACCAGCCGCCGAAAGCCGCTGCTACTACAACAGCCGTACCGGCCGCCCACTTGAAAACTTTAGACATATAAAAGGAACCAATTCAATAAAATAACGTCGCAGACAAGCGACAAATGTATTGATAGAAACAAAAAAACAACTGGATTTTACTGTAAAGACTAAGGCCGACCAAGAGACGGTCGGTTTAAATTGAAGTTTAACTTATTGAAATAAAAAATAAAAGGATGAAAATATTTTTCAGAACTTGTACCTCGTTTACATAAATTCCCAAACTTCCTCCGAATCTGAACATTTAAACCGCAAGAAAACGACTATAATATTCATGTCTTATTCCAATTATTAACGACACAAATAAAATGAAACACCAACAAGGCTTCACGCTTATCGAGCTGCTGATAGTCGTTGTGATTGCAGCCATTCTCGCTACCATCGCCTATCCGTCTTATCAAAACTACATCCGCCAAACGCGCCTTGCCGCCGTCCGCACACAGATGCTTCATAACGCCCAACAACTCGAACGCTACTATACTCAAAAAAGTACTTTTGTAGGGTTTCCTACCGAAAATTTGCAGCAGAATCAATATTTCAATATTAGTTTTTCCGAAGGTACGGCTTCTATGCCTAATCCTTCCGATTCAGGTTATATTTTGAAGGCTGTGCCCAATAAAGAAACCAATGCCGATGAAACTTGTACCGTTTATTACAACGACAGCGGTATCATCTGGGCAAACAGCGATAAACAAAACTGCCCCGGTTATGAAATACCAAAATCGGAATAAATCGAAATATAAAAGGCCGTCTGAATTTCAGACGGCCTTTTGGATGGTTTGGCTGTATAAGCACATTAGCTTATACAGGGCAAAGATTGGTAATCCTGACCCAATGTGAAGTCAATCTTAGCCTTTGCGGCGCGGTTCGTCAGGGCGGATGCGGGAAGCCAGTTGGTCGAGGATGCCGTTGACGAATTTATGGCCGTCGGTGCCGCCGAAAGTTTTGGTAACTTCGATGGCTTCGTTGATGATGACAGGATAGGGGGTTTCAGGCATGGTGCTCAGCTCATGGCAGGCAACCAGCAAAACGGCGCGTTCGATAGGACTGAGGTCTTTCTCGTCGCGGTCAAGCAGGGGGCTGATTTTTTCCATGTATTCTTCGGCATGGGTTTGTGCGCCGAAAAACAGTTTGTTGAACAGCTCTTCATCCATATTGGATGCTTGAGACAGTTCGCGGATGTTTTTGGCGATTTCGGGAGCGGCAGTTTTGTTGATGCCTGCTTGATAAATGGCTTGTACGGCAAGCTCGCGTGCGCGGCGGCGTGGGCTTTTCATGGGTATTCCTTGTGAAGAGGGTGCCGAGGGTTGTCGGCTGAATATTGAATGATTCAGACGGCCTCAATGTCATGATTGGGAGGCCGTCTGAAAATATGCTGTATTCAATACGGGGAGAAGTTTATTCTTCGTCGTCTTCGTATTGTTCTGACAAAAGATGATTGACCAAGTTGGCACATTCTACGGCAACTTTGGCGGCATCGGAGGCTTTTTCTTCGATGCGGGCAACGGCTTGTTCGTCGTTTTCAGTTGTCAGGATGGCGTTGGCAATCGGGATGTTGTAGTCAAGGGCAACGCGGCTGACACCTGCGCCGGACTCATTAGATACCAATTCAAAGTGGTAGGTTTCGCCACGAATCACAACGCCGATGGCGATCAGGGCATCGAATTGTTCGGATGAAGCGAGGTTCATCAGCGCGATAGGCACTTCAAGCGCGCCGGGGACGGTGGCAAGCGTGATGTTGTCTTCGGCTACGCCCAATTCTTTTAAGGTGCGGCAACAAACTTTGACCATTTCGCTGCCGATTTCGTTGGTGAAGCGGGCCTGAACGATGCCGATGCGCAAGTTGGTACCGTCGAGGCGAGGTTCGATAATGTTCATGATGATTCCTTCAATATTGGTGAAATAGGGATTCGGCTCGGTCTCAGACGGCCTTGTTATAAAGAAGGCCGTCTGAAACGAAATGGGGATGGATTATTCTTGCGGCTGCCAATCGGCAACGGCTTGGAACTCGCCGTCTTCGTTCAGTTCCCACGCGCTGCCTTCTGCCTGAGTCAGCAGAGGCGCGATGTCGGGATTGTCTGCAGTAATGGCGGAGAGGCTGACAATACTGAAGTTGTCGGGATTGTCGGTGTATTCGTCGGTTTCGTCGCCGCTGAAAATACGCCAGCCGCTGTCATTTTCAAATACGGGGGCTTCGCGGTAGAGGAAGCCGACGGGTTCGCCTTGTTCGGCGACGGTGTTGGTAACAATGCAGCGGTCGAGCGCTGCGGCCAATGCTTGGGCAAATTTGTTCATGGAGTTGACAAAGAGATGATTTGGCATGATTTTACACGATTCGCCGCTTTTCCGCACGGATGTGTGCAGGGGCGGTTTGATGGTACAATGTCGGCAAGTGCCGTCAGGTTTGAACATGACGGCTTTTGATTGTTTATCGGCTTGAGGGACGCAAGAAACAATGAGCCAAAATAAAAAAGTTGCCGGTGTAGCCTTTTTATTTTGTTTCACTGCGGATGAGGCGTATTTTCGGGCTGTTTTTTGAAAGTATGGAATGAAACCTGATTTGTTCAAACAGCAGGCGCATCGAGCGATTCAAAAGCGTCTGGGCTATGAGTTCCGCAATATGGAGCTGCTTCAGCAGGCTTTGACCCACCGCAGCTACAATGCCAAACACAATGAGCGTTTTGAATTTGTCGGCGATTCGATTTTGAACTATTCCGTGGCGCGGATGTTGTTTGACGCGTTTCCGAAATTGTCGGAAGGCGAGTTGTCGCGGATGCGCGCGGCTTTGGTAAATGAAGGCGTATTGGCTGAAATCGCGTTGGAAATGAATGTTGGCGACGGTTTGTATTTGGGTGCCGGCGAGTTGAAGAGCGGCGGTTTCAGACGGCCTTCGATTTTGGCCGATGCGATGGAGGCGATGTTTGCGGCGGTCAGCTTTGACGCTGATTTTTCTGCGGCGGAAAAAGTAGTTCGCCATTTGTTTGCGGAACGCGTAAAACGCGCGGATTTGAATATCGGCAAAAAAGACAGTAAAACCGCTTTGCAGGAAGCCTTGCAGGCACGCCGCTTTGCCCTGCCAAAATATCGAATTGAAGAGCAGGCGGAGCAGACGGCCGATGCGATGTTTGTGATTTCCTGCGATTTGGGCGAACTTGGTTTCATCTGCAATGCACGCGGCAGCAGTCGGAAAGTAGCCGAGCAAAAAGCGGCATGTGAAGCCCTAGAATGGTTGGAACAGAAGTTTCCTTTGAAAAAATCTAAAAAATAATATTTCAGACGGCCTTTGAGAAAATGCAAAGGCCGTCTGAAACAATCAAGAAAGTCATATATAAATGGATATCGAAACCTTTTTGCAAAACGAGTCGCAACACCCGACAGATTATCGTTGCGGCTTTGTGGCCATCGTGGGGCGTCCGAATGTCGGCAAATCCACGCTGATGAACCATTTAATCGGTCAGAAAATCAGTATTACCAGTAAAAAAGCACAAACCACGCGCAACCGTGTAACCGGTATTTACACCGACGACACGGCGCAATTTGTGTTTGTCGATACCCCGGGTTTCCAAACCAATCACCGCAATGCTTTGAATGACCGTCTTAATCAAAACGTCACCGAAGCATTGAGCGGCGTGGACGTGGTGGTTTTTGTGGTGGAAGCCATGCGCTTTACCGATGCCGACCGCGTGGTGTTGAAACAGTTGCCTAAGCATACGCCCGTGGTATTGGTGGTCAATAAAATCGATAAAGATAAAGCCAAAGACAAATTTGCACTTGAGGCGTTTATCAATGAAGTGCGCCAAGAGTTTGAGTTTGCCGCCAGCGAGGCAGTCAGCGCGAAACATGGTCTGCGTATTGCCAATCTGCTGGAGCTGCTCAAGCCGTATCTGCCGGAAAGTATCCCGATGTATCCGGAAGATATGGTGACGGACAAATCAAGCCGATTCCTGGCGATGGAAATTGTGCGCGAAAAATTGTTCCGCTATTTGGGCGAAGAGCTGCCGTATGCGATGAATGTTGAAGTGGAGCAGTTTGAGGAAGAGGAAAGCGGACTGTTCCGCATTTATATCGCGGTGTTGGTTGATAAAGACAGCCAAAAGGCGATTTTGATTGGCAAGGGTGGGGAGAAATTGAAGAAAATTTCTACTGAAGCACGCCTTGATATGGAGAAATTGTTTGATACCAAAGTCTTCTTGAAGATTTGGGTGAAAGTGAAATCCGGTTGGGCAGACGATATTCGTTTCCTGCGCGAATTGGGACTGTAATGTGTGTTTGAACAAAGGCCGTCTGAAAAATTTTCAGACGGCCTTCTGTTTGATTAAGACAACAATTCAGCCAAGCGTTTGACGATTTCATCTGCGGCTTGGCGTTTGGATATTTCCGGAAAGGAGGTTTCAGCAAGGTCATCAATAATGGTGATTTGATTGGTTGGCTTACCCATGGAAACGGAAACTTGGTTGGCCACCAGCATCGGTACGTTTTTGCGCAAACGTTTTGCCCGTGCAAATTCCAAAACCTGATGGCTTTCCGCTGCAAAGCCGACGCAGAATGGTGGGGAAGGCAGGGCGGCTACGGATGCGAGAATATCCGGATTTTCTGTCAGCTCGATAACCGGAGGCTGATTGCCGTTTTTCTTCAGTTTCTCGTTGCTGCTGTTTTTGACTTTATAGTCTGCAACGGCTGCAACGGAAATAAAGACATCTTGCGCATGGATGTGGCGGTGGACTGCCTGATACATGGCTTCTGCGCTGACAGCCTGTTCAGAATGAGCCAAGCCTGCTGGCAAGGCCGTCTGAATTTGACCGTAAATCAGTGTGACTTCCGCTCCGGCAGCACGGCACACACGCGCTAAAGCCATACCCATTTGTCCGCTGGAAATATTGGTAATACCGCGGACAGGATCGATGGCTTCAAACGTTGCGCCGGCTGTAATCAGAACTTTTTTGCCGCTCAGTAGCTTGGGTGTCCATAAATCTTCTAGCAAATCTGCCAGATCGACTGCTTCAACCATTCTGCCTGTGCCTGTTTCTCCGCAAGCCTGTTCGCCACTGTTTGGGTAAAACACGGTAATGCCGTCTGAAGCCAGTTGTGCAATATTGCGCAGGTTGGCAGGGTTGTTCCACATTTCGACATTCATTGCAGGCGCAACGGCCAAAGGACATTTTCTGGCTGCGGCCAAAGTAGTCAGCAGGTTGTCGGCCAATCCGTTGGCAATTTTGGCAATCGTATTGGTAGTTGCAGGCGCAATAAGAAATGCGTCGGCTTCGCGCGTCAGATTGATGTGCGCCATGCCATTATTGGAAGCGCCTGAATAGGTATCCGATAACACGGGATTGCCGCTTAATGCTTGGAAAGTCAGCGGAGAGACAAATTCCGTCGCAGAATTCGTCATCACCACTGAAACAGAATGTCCTTGCTTTTTCAGCAGTCTGACCAGTTCACACGATTTATACGCCGCAATACCGCCGGTAATGCCGAGGAGAATGTGTTTGCTCATGATATTGGATGTTTAGTTAAGCTATTGTTTGAAATCAAATTCTCTCGATATTGATTTTTGCCAATCCTGCTTTAATGGCATTACCGTATCTTCTGGGTAAGGAAGCTGAGACAATTCCGTTTTTTACTTCAGTTACGTAACTGCATACCTTAAATTCAGGAACAATATTAAGCGAGTAATCCCGATTGACTAAAGGGGATACACGCGAATATAAAGTCCATCTCGCCAAGCTGTTATCTTCATAATCGGTTGTCGCATTGAAGCTGGTTGCACCTTCGCAGAAAGCAATTTGATAATCTGGGTTGAATTCTCCGGGGATGTCATGCGGATTACGGAAGTTGAACAGTCGGTCATGTGCAAAGAGATTTTGGCGTATATAGGCCCACAATTCTTTTTCTAAGAAATCCTGATCCGCGAAATGCCTTGAAGAATAGCCGCTATCAATAAAGTTTTGAATTCTTTCCCGCATATTAGGGACGGCACCGGCCTTAGCCCCCCACATGCCTGCAAGAATTAAAGCAGTATGCGAGCCCGAATCGCGTATGGTGTGGAATAGGGCGCCACTTTTTATCCATTCCGAAACAGAAGCTGCATCTCGATAACAAATAATAGAATCAGCATCGCGAAATATCACATATTCAGCTTCAGGATCATTTATCGCAAGAAAACGCCACATCGTTCCGGGCCAGTTGCGCAGTTGGGGATCAATATGGATAACCTCCGCACCATTGGCCTTAAACCGTTGGAGGGCTTCGGCCGGAACAGAATCATCAACATAGAAACGGCATGTCCAGCCAGGGAAAAGAACAGGAGCAAGCTGGGTATTTAAGACGGCAGGTTCAATATATTTGGAACTATTACCAAATAAAGAAAACGAGATAATCCGTTTTCCATCTTTTGGCGCCGATGCAGGAATAATTTCATGCTGAAGGTCAGGTATGGCTTTATCTTTCAAGACCAAAGCCTGATGGCCATAAAATCCGGTTCTTTCCCAATTTTCCAAACCGCCGTATGCATGTGCAAGTAAATCCAAAGCAGGGATATAGGCGCAATCCAGCTCCAATGTTTTCATTTCGGCCTCAATGGCTTTTTCCCAATTCAATTGCTTTAGATAGACATAAGCAACTTTGTGATGAAATTCGACAGATTGTGGATTGAGAAGGCAAAGAATCTCCGCACGTTTAAGCGCTTCCTCGTAATTTTCCTCTTCGATAAAAGAGTGATATGCCTGTTCAAATTTTTGTTGGATTTGTTGGTTGCTCATAATAGGACAATTTTAAATTTATGATTGTTTTATTGAAGAAAGTGTAGATTGTAAGAGTAGATAGGACCAAAGCGCCAGCAATATAAAGAGAGATAGCATCTGAATGTAGCAAATAAGAGCAAAGTTGTAGGGCTATTATCTTTGAAGATTCTGTACACCTAGTGAATATATAAAATTTGATAAATTTAAAATTATTTAAATACAGACAGTTGCAGAAATTCTGCAATTTTTTTGAAATTGGGTGTTGACTGGTTTTGTTGGAAGGCGTATAGTTCGGTTCTTCGCTGCTGATGCGGTGAAGAAAACGAAGCAGACAGTATAACACAGTTGGTT
>NZ_JBQCUK010000009.1:0-117011 GCF_051963335.1 Neisseria sp. P0004.S004 | reverse complement strand
AATCTCTTGCTTAATTTACAATTGGTTATCTGCATTTTCGTAGCCTAGCATAACTGCTAATCTACGTCAGCCCCTAAAATTTTCGGCCCCCGTCTCCTCTTCTGGGCAAGCAAACATGTCATCGCATATAAATCGCCAACCTCGGAAAGCCAGCCGGTCTGCCCGTCATCAAACAAGACATACCATTCATTCCATGCGCCGACATCGTAATGCACCTGCAATCGCCCAATCAGCGTAAATTTCCGATCATCAAAAACGCCTCTCGTTCCAATCTGCAACGGACTAAAATCCTCCAGCAACGCAGAATCACGCCCAGAATTGGCAACAAAATATCCGCTCCTCCCCTTACCGCTTCTAGCAACCAGCATACTGTGACAATGGCCACACACCAGCGTCACGGCAGTAGCGGAATATGCCTCCACAGGCGCACCACAGCTTGGGCAATCGGTTTTAAAAAAAGGCGTTTTTTCCATATAACGTCAATATTTCAGTTTAATCAGCACAAGGTTTAAGGCCGTCTGAAAACGGATTGAATATGCTTTCAGACGGCCTAACAGATTTTATTGTTCAATCGATGGTTGTACATCGTCCAGTATACCTTCGCCACGTTGTGCAACCGTCCAAACAGCCCTTGCTGCCGCCAACTCCCTGCACAACACTTCCTTCACTTTTTCCAATTTCATACCACCGCAAATAAATACATCAATAGCAGCGAAGCGGTGTTCAGGCCAAGTGTGGATACTGATATGGGATTCGGCAAGCAGTAAAAAGCCGGTTACGCCGCCTGCGCCACCGAAGGTATGGAAATGTTCGGTCAATATGGTGGCTTCTGCCGCCTGTGCAGCAGCCACCAAAGCGGTTTTCAGACGGCCTTCATCTTTTAAGATGGCTTCATCGCAACCGTATAAGTCCAATAGGCCATGATTACCGGGCGCATGGGTCATTTATGGCCTCCGGAGAAACCGCTGCCGCCGTAATAGCCGCCGGAGTGCATACGCGAGCCGTCGGAGTCGGAAGAACCGTAGCTGATGATCATGGAGATGACGATGATGATGGTGCTGAAAATGATGTAAGTGATTCTTGACATATTAATCCTCGTCCTCGTCTTTTTTACCCATGCTCCACAACAACCAGCATCCTACAAAGATGACGGTAAGTGCGGCAGAGCCATCGCCTGTCAGCAGCGCAGGGAGGTTGACGACAACCAAGATGGCGGTCATTATCATTCTTAATGATTTATCAATGCCGTCCGCCGCCATGTTTGCAGTGTAATGCGGAGCTTGGCTGGTCAGATTAAACGCATCTGCAATTTCCCGATAAGCAATTGGGGCACTTCTAGTCCATGCCATTTCATGACTGTTTAGTTCGGAGCCAAGCTTACGGCTTTGTCCGTCTCGGTAATCGCTGTAATAGTTCAAATCACCGTTTCGGACACGCCAATAAAACGCCCCGCTGGCAACCTTGACCTGTCCGCCATAGTCATAAAGTTTGCCATAGCCTTGCGGTTGGCGGTTGCGGTCGAGGCGCGGCCAATCGTTCAAGGTTTCGGAAATATTCCAACCTTCATCAGATTCAACCAACCATAAGAAACCCTGTGTAGGGTTGTAAAGCAGATACTCCGACCATTGTCCTTCGGGCGTGAGCGTACGGTTGAGGCCGCTGAACAGGTTTTCGAATGTTTCCTGTGCGTCGGTTTCGGCGTATCTGACTGCGCCCATAACGTAAAATTCGCGATTTTTCAGACGGCCTTGTCTGCCGACGGGCAGGGTAAACAGGCTTTGCTGCGCCGTTCGTATGGCGTTGGCGGTAATGAGTTCGGCTTTGTCTTTGCCGATTGCCAATTCGCTGCCGCAGCTTGGGCAGTTGAGATGGGCGGTGAGGCCGTTGACCCAGTGGACGGACGAGCCGCAGTTGGGACAGTTTTCTGAGGAAATACTGCCTTTCAGACGGCCTGCGCTTTCTTTGATTTCGTCTTCGCTGCGGGTGTTTTCCAGCTTCAAATCATCTAGGTTTACCATCCGCCCAAAGAAGGCTTCAGGTGTTTCGCTGCTGTAATCGAGCGTGATGAAAAGGTTTTCGCAACGCCAGTCGGAAACCCGATTTTCTGCATCCTCTTTCAAAACAAACGGCAACTCACCCTGCGCGGCCGCATGTTTCAAGCTGATGTTGCGGACATCGGAGGCAATATAGCGTTTATCTTGAAAAATCAGCTCGCTAAACCCGGCTCGCGTGTCTTCAAATCTCGGCGGATTATCGATTTCGACCGGCATGGTCATCACATACAAATCGCCCGCCTCTGAAAGCCAACCGGCCTTGCCGTCGTCAAACAGCGCATACCATTCGTTCCACGCGCCATCGTCGTATTGCACCTGAAGCCGTCCGACCAAGGTAAAGCGTTGTGCGACAAATGTGCCGCTGGTTCCGATTTGCAGCGGACTAAAATCTTCCAGCAATGCGGAATCGCGGCCGGAGTCGACAACGCCGTTATCTTGCCGTACCAGCATGCTGTTGCAATAGCTGCACACCAGCGTCACGGCAGAAGCAGAATGCGCTTCGACAGGTGCGCCGCAGCTTGGGCAGTCGGTTTTGAAGAAAGGAGTTTGAGACATGGGTTTGCTTTTTTAGAATAAGTTGGGATGTTTCAGACGGCCTTAACGTTTTTGAAGTCGGACAGGCTTAATCAAATCATTCGAAAGGCCGTCTGAAACCTTTTCCACAGAAGCAGCTCAACGCTTCTTTTGAATGATATTTTTCAGACGGCCTTCAATTGATCAACCAATCAGCTGTTTCAACACTTCAGCCTTGGCTTTGTCAAAATCTTCTTGCGAAATCAAACCGCCATCGAGCAAAGACTTGAGTTTTAACAATTTCGCCTGCGGATCTTCGGCAGCCGGCTGAACATTTTGTTGAGCCTGTTGCGCATTCGGCTGCATCATGCCAGACATGGCACCCGCCATCGCCTGACCAATACCGGCACCCACGCCCAAACCCGCACCGATTCCGGCAAGTCCGCCTTCATTTTGTGCTGCAAGCGGGATAGATTCGGCGGTTTGATATTGGGTGTAGCGACCCAAATCGCCGATAACGCCCATCGAAATTTTCTTATCCAACGCAGCCTGGATAGAAGCAGGCAAGGAAATGCTTTCAACCGTAAAGTTTTCCAGCGCCAAACCCAGCTTGGCAAATTCTGCACCGAGCAATTCGCCGATTTTTTGCGACAACAAAACTTGGTTCGCCGCCATATCCAAAAACGGAATACCGGAGCTGCCAAATGCGGCCGCCAGTTGAGTGACTGCAATATTACGCAGCTGGTTTTCCAAATCTACGCCGCTGTATTGCGCCGCCACACCGCTGACTTCTTTGAAGAATTTTGCCGGATCGCTGATGCGGTAAGAATACATACCGAACGAACGCAGTTGCACCGCACCAAACTCGGCATCGCGCACGGTAACAGGTTGGGACGTACCCCATTTTCGTGCAAGCTGTTGTTTGGTATTGAAAAAGTAAACATCCGATTTAAACGGAGATTCAAAGAACTTGTCCCAGTTTTTCAAGTTGGTCAGCACCGGCAGCGTTTGCGTATTAAGCGTGTAACGCCCCGGACCGAACACGTCGGCGGTTACGCCTTCATCGACAAACATCGCCATCTGCGCCTCACGCACAGTCAGGCTCGCACCGTTTTGGATCTCCTCATCGGCAATCGGGAAACGCCACATCAGCAGGCTGTCATCGGGATTCGGCCATTGAATGACGTCGATAAACTGTTTCTTGATAAAGTTGAACATTTCAGTTCCTTATTTGAAGAAGAAGGGATAACTTATGGGCAATCAGGTCAATTTGCCTATCGGTCATATCGCTTATTTTATATGAATAGATAAAATGTTATACGATATTAACATTTAAAATGTCTTTAATGTATGTGAATAGAGTGGGCAGCTGTATATACTTTATCGCAAACTAAATAATAACCATAGGAATATTAACTTATTGAAAAATTCGAAATTAAACCTCTTGCGACTCAGTTTTACACGTTTTCCAGGTTTTTTTTATCCATACTGTCTCATAAAAAAGACAAATATTTACGATAAATCATTAAAAAATATAATAAGAGCAAATATATTACCCCATCGGCATTGTTAATATTCATTAAATATTATAAACTTTGCCATGCAATGGTACTAAATTATCACACTGATTTTTCCAAACTAAAAGGAATTTACATGAAAAATTCTGCTCATTTCTGTCTTGCTGTATTGGCACTGTCTGCTGCAGTAAGCGCACAGGCTGCCCGCCCTGTTGAATTTACCGTTGGTAGCGAATATTACAACGAAACCTATCGTGAATATGAAAAAGATGGCAGTCGCTTAATGCAACAAAAAGGCAATCTTTGGTCTATTAATGCGGGGGTTAAATACCGTTTCAACGATCGCCATGCGGCAAAATTGGAAGGCCGTTATTCCCGTGGTAAATCAGATTACACAGGAAGTTTCCAAAATGGATTTGGTGAATCCACAGGTTATGGTTCTGCCACACTCAAAGATGCCCCACGTCGTGCATACGATATCCGTGCCTTATATGAATATACACATCCGATTAATGATCGCTTCAGCCTGACTGCAGGTGCAGGCTTGGGACACCGTGTTCTGAGAGATTTGAGCCGACGTGTCGATCCTGATGATTATGACCGCAAAAACCGAACCACATATGCACAAATCAATGCCGGTGTAAATATCGCCCTTCCAGCAAACTTTGAGATTTCTCCTCGTATTGCCTACAATCGTGCCGTTAAGGGCCGCCAGTATTCTTACGAGCCAGATCGAGAAGAAACCAGAATGAAACAAGGTGGCGGACAAGGTATTGAGGTTGAAGTACCTGTATCTAAAAAATTCGCTAACGGTTCTAAAATCACCCTGACCCCGTTCTATCGCGGCTGGAAAGTCAAAGATTCAAACTTTACCGTTACAGAAGACTATGGCTTCGTTCAATTGGGCGCGATCGAACCTAAAAACCGCACCCGCGAAACAGGTGTAAGATTGCAATACTCATTCTAATTTAACGAAGTAGTTAAAACGTTTCAGACGGCCTTGTATATAACAGGCCGTCTGAATTTTTTGATGCCTCCCAAATCTCATCATTCCCTAATACCATCAGACATAAGACATTATCCGTCAAAAAAATCTACCGCTGTTTTTTCCAGACAAGATTTGAGATGAGTACATCTTTTGCGATCAAGCCCAAAATCAAGTCAAGCAAGCAGCGTTCAAAATGCCAATCGAGATGGATACCGCGCCAAATAACGCGCCGACGGCGACATTGTTGCCGATGAGTTCTGCGGTAGCGCCTTTAATCATCATGGTGGCGGCGAAATAGACAAAAATCTGAATCACGGCTGCGGCAAGGGCCCACAGGATAAAATCGATGAAGCTGACACTGTGGGCAATGCTTGACGCCAGTGTCAGACAGAAACCGACCAACGCGCCGCCAAATGATAAGGAGCAGGCAAGATTGCCGTTTTTAATCAGGCGCAATTCCTCAACGGGTGTAATCCGCAGATATACGGCGGCAAAAACAACGGTCATGGCGATACCTACCAACATATATTGCAGGTAGAGCAGATATTGGGACAGAGAAATACTCACGATAAGATTCCTTGGTTTGCAATAAAGTGATTATGCCATATTTTTGAAGATAAACCCTTCGGAAAATATGGCATTTTTAGAAGCGCTTCAGGCCGTCTGAAACAGCCTGATTTTTAATTCATGTTTTATTATGATAATTGTTGACGATTTTTGTATATTTATGTAACTATTGCGCACCGCTATTTATTAGATCAAAGAGGAGAATATGAGCATACTCGCCGCCATCCGCCCCAAAGAGCCTTTGCGCCATTTGCGCTGGTTTGACATGCTGATTGTAACCGCCATCCTGTTCGGTCAATTTGCCTACCGCTCCACCCAACTTTATATCGCCAGCCTGATGCCGCAAGTGGAAACGGCCGCCGTTGCCGAAGAGGCGCGCGATACTGCGGTAACCGGCGTGGCTTATTCGGAAAACATGAGCCTGCAGTTGACGCTGCTTGCTATTGCTCTGATTTACCTCATTATCCGCCGTTTCGACTTCAAACAATTGCCGATTCGTTTTAATTTAGGCGTGTTGTTTTGGACGCCTGTGATTTTTATCCTGATGGGCCTAACCGCCGATGCGGTAACTTCATTAAGCGGCGGCTACAATTACTTTACCACTGAAATCTTCCAATACATCAAACCATTATCCATCTTCGACAAATTTGCCGCCCTTGCGCCGATGGCCATCCTCTACGGCCTTTTAAACGGCTTTTATGAGGAATTCTGCTTCCTCGGCCTCTTGACCTGCGTGGAAGACAAATACAAATGGCAGGCATTGGCCTATTCGACCTTGGTGCGTATCTCCTTCCATACTTATCAAGGCATGCTTTGGGCGACCGTTATCGGCGTCGTTTTCGGCTTGATGTACTACTTTTTCTACAAATACAAAGTCAAAAACCTGCTGCCGTTTTTCCTGATTCACGCCTTGGCAGATATGTTCGGCTCCGGCTTCATCTATTTGATTTGCGCTTAATGGCAACGGTTGACTGAATAAACAAGGCCGTCTGAAACATCATTTTTCAGACGGCCTTTTATCCTCTATCGGTTTACTTAATCAAAGTAATTGCTACATCGGCATCTTCGGTTGCAACTGCCTCAATCACTGCATCGCCGCCAAAACGCAACACCGATCCTGCGCCGACCGTATGTTTTTCAGTCTGATTCAACGTCACGTCAAAGCTTCCTTTTCCAACGGCAAAAATCAGCGTTTTAAAACCCGGATGATCGTGCGGCTTAATTTGCTCCCCTTTCTTCATGTCCTTCTTAACGACCATGTAATTTTCGCCGCTGAAAATCTTACCGTTTTCGGAAGAAACTTCTCCCAAAGGCGCGGCAGAAACGGCAACGGAAAACAAAGCGGACAGCAATACAGCAGAAATATTGGAAACTTTCATGACAAGCCTTTCTTGAAAACAGGGCTTCCATTCTATAAAAAACCACTTCATTATTCAATAATAATTCTTATTTCTAATAAAAAGGCCGTCTGAAACCCAACGATATTTTTCAGACGGCCTGATTGACCTGTATAATATTTTCTTATTAATAAAATCGCTTTACATACCCATCAAATGGAAACCGTCAGAAAAGATCCGCTCGGCTCGGCATGGATGGTTATCGCCGCGCTCAGCTTTACCGTCATGAACCTCTCCGTCAAAGCCGCCTCTACACATTTCGGTTTTTCCAGCGGCGAGCTGGTCTTTTGGCGCATGCTGGTCTCCACCCTGTTCTTAGGCATCATGGCCAAAGCGCAAGGCAACACGTTTTCCACACCGCATTGGAAAACCCATCTCAACCGCAGCGTCATCGGCACGCTTGCCATGATGTGCACGTTTTATTCCGTCATGCACCTGCCGCTGGCAACAGGCGTCACGCTCAACTACACGTCCTCCATCTGGCTGGCCATTTTTTCATTTTTCATTTTAAAAGAACGAATTACGCTTTATACCCAAGCCATTTTGGTTATGGGCTTTATCGGCGTTATCCTCTTGCTCAACCCATCTTTTCAAGGTGGACAGGAGTGTGCCGCGCTGGTCAGTTTGGCAGGCGGCGCCATGTCGGGCTGGGCGTATTTGCAGGTACGCGAACTCTCGCTTTTGGGCGAGCCGGGCTGGCGCGTGGTGTTTTATTTGTCGCTTACCGGCCTGATTATGGGCGCAGTCTGGAGCACCATCACAGGCTGGCATCCGCTGACCGTGTCTTCCCTGCCCTATCTGGCCGGCATCGGCATCTCCGCCATGATTGCACAATTGGCCATGACCCGCGCCTACAAGGTCGGCAAGAAATTTACCGTTGCCTCGCTTTCCTACCTGACCGTCGTTTTCTCCGCCCTGTCCGGCGTACTGCTTTTCGGCGATAAAATCACTTGGCAGGAAGCCGCCGGCATGGTTATCATTGTTGCAGGCGGCGTGTTCAGCAGCTTTACTCCGGCCTCAATCAAAAAATTTCTGATGAAGCAATAATTTAACAAGGAGAACACCATGATTTCCATCCGCGAACAATCTTACGGCTTAAACGTAGCGCTGTACAACGAGTTCACTTTGGACGATTTCCGCCAATTGGAAGAAGCCTTGTTGGCCGCAAAACAAAAAGTCCATCTGCCCGACATCCTGTTGGACTTGTCCATGCTGAAAGACTTCACCATCGATATGGCAGTCGAGCAAATCAAATTTCTCAACCAACACGAAACCGACTTCGGCCGCGTTGCCGTCATTACCGACGATATCTGGATTAAACTCGGCGCGCGCCTTTCCAGCCTCCTGACCAACCAACATCCCAAATATTTCAGCGACGCTGCCGAAGCACAGGCTTGGTTGTTGGCAAGCAATTTGAAATAAAGACAAGGCCGTCTGAACGCATTACCTAAGTAAATTCAAAACCGCTTAGGCTCAAAATCAACGGTATCACAATATTTTTCAAAGCATAAAAAAGGCCGTCTGAAACCTTGCAACCTGCAACGTTTCAGACGGCCTTTCATCGTTTTTATTCAAAAATTTACATCACATCCAACACATCAATGCCCAACAATTCCAAGCCTTGTTTCAGCGTGTCGCCGGTGAGCTTCGCCAGTTGCAGGCGGCTGTTGCGGGTTGCGCCTTCTGATTTCAAAATCGGGCAGGCTTCGTAGAAGCGGCTGAACAGAGTGGCAATTTGATAGAGGTAGGCGGCGAGATAGTGCGGATACGCGGTATCTGCCACGCTTTGCAGTACGTCTTCAAATTTCAGCAGCTCGGCGGCCAGTTGTTTTTCCAAAGGTTCGGTCAAAACGGTTGGCGCGGTTGCATCCCATTCGCCGGCTTTGCGGAACACGCTTTGCACGCGGGTGTAGGCGTATTGCAGGTAAGGGGCGGTATTGCCTTCAAACGAAAGCATGGCGTCCCAGTCGAACACATAATCGCTGGTGCGGTTTTTGCTCAAATCGGCGTATTTGACCGCGCCGATGCCGACGGTTTTGCCGATTTTAGCTGCTTCGTCTGCGCCCAATTCAGGATTTTTCTCTTTCACCAAAGCAGTGGCGCGCTCAACGGCTTCGGTCAGCAAATCAACCAGTTTTACAGTATCGCCGCTACGCGTTTTGAATGGTTTTCCATCTTTACCCATCATCGTACCAAAGCCGATAAACTCAGCTTTTACATCTTCCGGCAGATAGCCTGCTTTACGGGAAGTGGTAAAGAGTTGCTCAAAGTGCAGGGCTTGGCGGTGGTCGACGACGTACAGCAGGCGGTCGGCATGAAGCGTGCCGACGCGGTAGCGCAAACACGCCAAGTCGGTGGAAGCATAAAGGAAGCCGCCGCCTTGTTTTTGTACGATAAATGCGGCAGGTTCGCCTTCTTTGTTTTTGAACTCGTCCAAGAACACGACTTTTGCGCCGTCGTCTTCGACTGCAAAACCTTTTTGAACCAAATCATCGACCACGGGCTGCAAATCATCGTTGTATTTCGATTCGCCCGCCACGTCTTCAGGACGCAGTTTCAAGCCCAGCGTGTCATAAACGGCTTGGGCGTGCGAGAGCGAAATATCGACAAACTGTTTCCACAACGCCAACACGGTTTCATCGCCGCCTTGTAGTTTCACAACGTATTCGCGCGCGGTGTCGGCGAAGGCAGGATCTTCGTCAAAGCGTACTTTGGCGGCGCGGTAAAACTGCTCCAAATCCGCCAGTTCAAATGCAGCATTGTCTTTTTGCTGCTCAACCAAATAAGCGACCAACATACCGAACTGCGTACCCCAGTCGCCGACGTGGTTTTGACGGATAACGGTGTTGCCCATAAATTCCAACACGCGCGAAATGCTGTCGCCGATGATGCTGGAACGCAGGTGGCCGACGTGCATTTCTTTGGCCAGATTAGGCGAAGAATAGTCGATAACGACGGTTTTCGGTTTGTCGGTTTTCGCCACACCGAAACGCGCGTCTTTCAAGGCCGTCTGAATGTTTTGGGCGAGAAATTCGGGACGCAGGCGCAGGTTGATAAAGCCCGGGCCGGCTACTTCCGCGCTTTCAATCACGGCGTTGTCGGCCAATGCTTCGGCCACTTTTTGCGCCAACTCGCGCGGATTTTGTTTGGCTTTTTTCGCCGCACCCATTACGCCGTTGATTTGGAAATCGCCGTGTTCGGCGTTTTTGGTCGGCTGTAAAACAACGGGACTGTCGGCGATGCCTGCGGCGGCAAAGGCTGCTTGGGCTTCACGTTCGACGGTTTGGTATAAATTCATGTTGTCGGTCTCTATCAATTCAAATCAGGCGGTATTTTAAAAGAATTTCGGGCTTTAAAACAGGGCAAGCTGCAATACTTTTCCAGCGGCTTGTTATATGATTGCATTCTGATTCAACGATTTTGCTGTAAAGGCCGTCTGAAAGGAAAAGCCATGAACCCTCAAAATACGCTTTGTCTGATTGTCGATATTCAAGAACGCCTGTTGCCCGCCCTCTCCGGCGCGGACGAAATGTTGGAACGCTGCCGCCTGCTGATTCAAGGTTTGACAGCTTTGGGCGTACCCTTTGCCGTAACCGAACAATATCCGAAAGGTTTGGGCAACACTGTGTCCGCCGTATCGCTGCTTTTGCCTGATGGGACGCCGTTTGTCGAGAAAACCCGATTCTCGGCGTTTTTACCTGAAATTCAGGAAATCTTACGCAAAAACGACATCAAAAACGTCATTTTAGTTGGAGCAGAAGCGCATATCTGTATGCTTCAGACGGCCTTGGATTTGAAAGCGCAAGGTTACGCCGTATCCCTGCCTTTTGAATGTACCGCCTCGCGCACAACAGCCAACCGCGACAATGGTTTGGCGCAACTGAGCCGTCAGGGCATTATCGTTTCCAATGTCGAAAGTATTTTGTTCCAACTGCTCGGCGATGCCAAACATCCGGCCTTTAAGACTATCTCCAAACTAATTCAATAACAGGCCGTCTGAAATGCAATACACCATCCGCCCTGCCCTGCGCCAAGACTTGCCCGCCATCATCGATATTTACAACAGCACCGTGGCCACGCGCCAATCCACGGCCGATTTGTCGCCGACCACGGTTGCCGAGCGTGAAATGTGGTTTGCCGCGCACACGGACAAACGCCCGATCTACGACCTTTACGATACCGACGGCACCGTATTGGCCTGGGGCAGTTTCAGCGACTACCATCCGCGCTACGCCTACCACATCAGCGCGGAAGTCAACATTTATGTCCGCCACGATATGCGCGGCGCAGGCGTGGGCAAAATCCTGTTGCGGCATATGCTCGAACGCGCGCCGTCCTTAGGCATCCGCAACGTCATCGCGCTTGTGTTCGGCCACAACTATCCGAGCCTGAACCTGTTTCACCGTTTCGGATTTGAAGAATGGGGGCGGCTGCCGCAAGTCTGCGATTTGGACACCATGTTGGCAGACGTGGTGATTTTGGGCAAAAGGATTGTCGATTGATGACGGCAAAGGCCGTCTGAAAACTGAATTCAGACGGCCTTTTGACGGCAAAACCTTTATTCCGGTTTCTTCGCCAGCATGGTGACGAATTTAAACTGAATCGGATTGCCAAATTCGTCTTTTGCGTGCATCGAGCCCAGCTCTTCCTTGTATTCCACCAATTCCCAATCCTTATAGTATTCGCGCAACTCGCCCTCGCCGAACTTGAACGGGAAAGGCATCGGGCAAGGGAAATCTTCCGTATCCATCGCAGACACGATCAGGTTGTAGCCACCGGGGTTGGTGTGTTCCTTCATATTGGCAATCACGTCAGGAACGTAACGCGGCATCAGGAACATAAATACCACGGTCGCCACCATATAATCGAAGTGTTCCTGAATATTGGCGGCGTTGAGGTCGTATTCAAACGCGCGGACATTCAACTCTTCAATACGCGCCAGCTCTTCCACGTTTTGAACCGCGTTCGGATTATTATCAACAGCGGTAACGTCAAAACCTTTCAAACCCAGATACAGCGCATTGCGGCCCTGACCGCAGCCCATATCCAAAACCTTGCCGACAGGCACGATGCCCTCGGCGGCGCGGACGGCCGAATGTGTCGCGCTCATGCCGTATTTCTTATTGAAATAGTCCGCCGCCTCGCAGTAAAACGACAGTTGGATTTCCGTGTCTTGCGTTTGCGGCGCGATAAAGTGCCATGCTTGCGGATGGATAACCCAATCATCGCTTTCAGGCGTCAACTCGTGCGTGGCCGTAATATTGCCCGCCTCGTCCACTTCGTTGAAGTTCAGACGGCCTTGGAGGACATTGAGGCAGCCCCAAGTACCGGCGGCAGTATTGTGTTTGGACAACAAGGCTTCGGGAATCTCGTCCGCCGTCCACACCGGCATCTGTTTGTAACAAAACAATTCTTGCTGTTCGCTCATCATGTTTCCTTTCTATTTTGACGGTTTCAACACAGCTTCTGCCAAGGCTTTCTGAATGGCAATCACGCTCTTGTCGCTTTTAAACTGCAAGGTTTCAGTCGGCACTTCGCTGGAAGAAACCCAAATCTTCAGCTCGGCATCCAAATCGAAATGACCCGAGGTTTCCACCGAAAAGCGCGATACGGAACGATACGGAATCGAACGGTAAGACACTTTCTTGCCGGTCAAACCCTGCTTGTCCACCAACACCAGCCGATATTCGGTAAACACAATCAAATCGCGCACCAGGCTGAATGCCATTTTTACCTGTTCGCCATCAATCAGGATATTCGCCAAATCGCGTTCCACCGCATCGGCGTCTTTTTGCGAAGCATTGCCCAAAAGGCCGCTGAACAATCCCATATCTGCCTGCTTTCTATACGAGTGATAAGTGCAGGGTATTTTACACGTGCAAACCGTATTTGCCGATATTTCAGACGGCCTTATGTTATGATACCGCCTTATTCGACAAAGACATGCCCATGGATAAACCCGTTTACCTCTACACAGACGGCGCATGCAAAGGCAACCCCGGCGCAGGCGGCTGGGGAGTGTTTATGCGCTACGGCACACACGAAAAAGAATTGTTCGGCGGCGAAGCCGAAACCACCAACAACCGCATGGAGCTGACCGCCGTCATCGAAGGTCTGAAATCCTTAAAACGCCGCTGCCAAGTCGTCATCTGCACCGACTCTCAATACGTCAAAAACGGCATGGAAAGCTGGATACACGGCTGGAAAAAAAACGGCTGGAAAACCGCCGCCAAAAAACCGGTTAAAAACGACGATTTATGGAAAGAGCTGGATAGTTTGGTTCAACAACACGATGTCCGCTGGACGTGGGTAAAAGGCCATGCCGGACACCCTGAAAACGAAAAAGCCGACGAGCTCGCCAACCGAGGCGCGGCAAAATTTTTATAACATTTCATCCATGACTGTACTCAAACATCTCAAACCATTCTTTTGGATTGCCATCATTGCATTGATTTGTGTGACGCCCCTAGCGCTGATGTTCGCCTATTCGCCCTTTCATGATGTCGATGATTTTTTTCGCTTTGGCTTATGTGATCACGTTAAGAGTGCCGAAGAATGTGCCGACTGAATCACGCCCTCCTATTTATTTTGGTGGTTTATACCTAAACCGTGGCTTTTCGCATTCATATCTCTGACTGCCATTTACCTCGTTCTAAAAATCCTGATTGAAATCATCCGATTCCTATTCAGACTGAGAAAGAAAAAACCATGACCTGCCCCATCTGCACTGCCGACAACGAAGACATTTTGCTGCAAACGCTAAACCTGCGCGTTATCTCCGTCCACAACGAAGCCGGCGCACCCGCATTCTGCCGCGTTATTTGGAATAACCATGTTTCCGAGATGACCGACCTTTCCTCTGCCGAACGCAACGAAATCATGGAAATGGTGTATCAGGTTGAAGCCGCAATGCGCCAAGTCTTCCACCCGGCCAAAATCAATTTGGCCAGCCTCGGCAATGTTGTGCCCCACCTGCATTGGCACGTCATCGCCCGCTTTGAAAACGATGCCAACTTCCCCGCGCCGATTTGGGCTGCGCCCGTCCGCGAACACGGCATGACCTTGCCCGAAAATTGGCCGCAACAAATCAAAAACTTAATTGCTTAAACTTTCAGACGGCCTGTAAGGTCCGACACGCCAAGTTCAGGCCGTCTGAACATATAACGAAAGGAAAACCTCAATGAACTCCACCACGCGCCGCCATTTCCTGCGTACCTGCTCTGCCGCGGCAGGCGCAGGGTTGTTGCAAGCCTGCGGCACAGGCACGACCACCACGCCGCAAACTAAAACCACATCTACCACCGCGAAAGCCAAAACCGTGCAACCTAAGCAATCCCATCCGCCACGTTCCGGCGACAACCTCCTGCGCGTTGTTGCGCCGTCAGGCTTCGCCGAAGACCCCAACCGCGTAACCACCGGCCTGACCCGCCTCTACAATGCAGGCTTTACCGTGACCAACCAACAGGCAGGTAGCCGCCGTTACCAACGCTTTGCCGGCAGCGACGCCCAACGTGCCGCCGACTTCCAAGACGTTGCCAGCGGTCGTGTCGAAACGCCCAAAGTCTTGATGGGCCTGCGCGGCGGCTACGGCGCGGCACGCATCCTGCCGCAAATCGACTTTGCCTCACTCGGCGCCAGAATGCGCGAACGCGGCACATTGTTCTTCGGTTTCAGCGACGTGTGCGCCGTCCAACTCGCCCTGTTGGCCAAAGGCAATATGATGAGCTTTGCAGGCCCGATGGTGTATAGCGAATTCGGCAAAGCAGACCCCAGCGTCTTTACCATGGATTCCTTTATCCGCGGCACGACCAACAACGTCAACATCGTTGATGTCCCAACCATCCAACGTGCTGATGTCAACGTAGAAGGCACATTGTGGGGCGGCAACCTCAGCGTGCTCGCCTCCCTCGCCGGCACGCCCTACATGCCCGACATTCAAGGCGGCATCCTCTTTATCGAAGACGTCAGCGAGCAACCCTACCGCATCGAGCGCATGCTCAATACGCTTTATCTGTCAGGTGTTTTGCAAAAACAACGCGCCATCATCTTCGGCGATTTCCGCATGGGTACCATCCGCGACGTGTACGACTCTAGCTACGACTTCTCCGCCGTCGTCAACCACATTTCTCGTACCGCCAAAATTCCTGTGTTGACCGGTTTCCCATTCGGCCACATTACCAACAAAACCACTTTCCCGTTGGGCGCGCATGCCAAAGTCCGCAGTACCGGCAACGGCGGTTATTCCGTTACCTTCAGCGGCTATCCTACGCTGAACCCGTCCGCGCTGACACTCGACAGCCTGCTGCCGCCTCCTGTTCCGACTTACGACAGCACCATCTACCGCGACAGCATTACTGAAGAAGTCACCGAATAAGGCTTGTTCAAATCAAAAGGCCGTCTGAAACCCAGTTTCAGACGGCCTTTTGATCTTAAGTCTTAACCGTAACGTCGTTGGAAATCTTTCATAAAGTCAGCCAACGCGTTCACACCTTCAAGCGGCATCGCATTGTAAATGCTGGCACGCATACCGCCGACGGTTTTATAGCCCTTAAGCAGGCACAAGCCCTGCAACTCGGCTTCCAACACAAAGCGGCGGTCCAAGTCTTCGCTTGCGGTTTTGAAGACCACATTCATTTTGGAGCGCGCATCAGGATGAATATCGTTGATGTAAAAACCGCCGCTGCCGTCTATCGTCTCATACAAGGTTTGCGCCTTTATTCGATTGACCGCTTCAATTTTTTTCACACCGCCCTGCGTTTGCAGCCAGCGGAACACCAAGCCCGACATATAAATCGCATAAGTGGAAGGCGTGTTGTACATACCGTCGCGGTTGATGTGCGAACGGTAGTTGAACACATCGGGAATATCGTTCGGACAACGCTCCAGTAAATCCTCGCGGATAATGACCACTGTCGCACCGGCAGGGCCGATATTTTTTTGCGCGCCGGCATAAATCAGGCCGTAATCGGATACATCAAACTCACGCGACAAAATCTCGCTGGACATATCGCACACCAGCGGCGGCAGGCCGTCTGAAAGTTTGGGGACGTTTTGATACTGCAAGCCGTTTACGGTTTCATTAATCGCAAAATGAACAAACGCGGAATTCGGGTTGACATCCCAATCCTCCACCGCAGGCAGGTTTTTATAGGCATATTGCTCGCCGCCATGCGCAGCCAAACGGATTTCGGCATTGCTCAAACGACTCATCTGTTCATAGGCAATACGGCTCCAGTTGCCAGTTACCACCGCGTCAGCAGTCGCAAAACCGTGCGCCAAATTCATGGCTACCATATTAAATTGCGTGGTCGCACCGCCCTGTAAAAACAGGATTTTATAGTTGGACGGAATATTCAAAAGCTGGCGCAAGTCTTGTTCGGCATGATGCAGAATACTCAAAAACATATCCGAACGGTGGCTCATCGCCATCACGGGGAAGCCCGTACCGTTGTAGTCAAGCATTTCCTGTTGCGCGGTACGCAATACCGCTTCCGGCAATACGGCAGGACCTGCGGAAAAATTGTAAATCGGGTGTGCGGACATGGCGGCCTTCTTTCTTATTCGGTGGGTATGAAGAAATTGTAGAACCGCCTTGCGCATTGTGCAAGCACGAAAAATCAGGAAATACAAGGCCGTCTGAAAACAAAGCAATAACAATTCTTTGTTTTCCAAAACAATTTCAGAAACACCGCATCAAAACTTGTCAACAATTCCCTTTTCAGACGACCTCAACTCTACTCTTTACCTTTAAGCAATCACTTCAAAAAATCCACGCCAAATCAACGCTTTTCTTTTATCTGGAAAACAGTTATAATAGGCCAATTTTTCAAATCACACGAAAAATGGCCGCGCGGCCATTTTTTTGTTTATGTACTTCTGGAGAAGCATGGATATTCAAAGCATTCTTGATAAAACCCTGCCCGGCTTGGGCTACGAGCTGGTCGATTTCGAACTGACCGCGCAAGGCGATTTGCGCATTTTCATCGATAAAGAAGGCGGCATCACCGTCGAAGACTGCGCCACTGTCAGCAACCATCTGAGCCGCGTGTTCATGGTTGAAGACATCGACTACAAACGCTTGGAAATCTCCAGCCCGGGCCTTGACCGGCCGTTGAAAAAAGCCGCCGACTTCGTGCGCTTTGCCGGCCAGAACGCCAAAATCAAAACACGCCTGCCGATTGACGGTCAGAAAAACTTCATCGGCCGCATCGAATCTTGCGAAAACGACATTGTTACCGTCTCTTTCGACGGCAAAACTGCCCAAATCGAATTGAGCAACATCGACAAAGCTCGTTTGCGCCCCGAATTTAAATTTTAAAAACCGATTACTTGGAGATTCTAGAAAATGAGTCGCGAAATGTTACAGCTGGCCGAAGCGCTGGCAAGTGAAAAAAACGTTGAAACGGAAGTCGTATTCAAAGCCCTTGAATTCGCCCTCTCTACTGCCGCCAAGAAAAAAGCCGACCGCGAGCACATGGACGTGCGCGTCGAAATCGACCGCGATACCGGCGAATACCAAACCTTCCGCCGCTGGCTGATTGTTGCCGATGAAGACTACACCTACCCCGACGTAGAAAAAACCATCGAGGAAATCCAAGAAGAAATCCCCGGCACCACCATCCAAATCGGCGAATACTACGAAGAGCAGCTGCCAAACGAAGGCTTCGGCCGCCAAGCAGCGCAAACCGCCAAACAAATCATCCTGCAACGCATCCGCGATGCCGAGCGCGAGCAAAACCTGAACGAGTTCCTCGCTTCTAAAGAAGACATCGTTTCCGGCACCGTAAAACGCGTCGAGCGCCACGGTATTATCGTTGAAGTCGTCGCGGGCAAACTTGACGCCCTGATTCCGCGCGAAGAAATGATTCCGCGCGAGAACTTCCGCAGCGGCGACCGCATCCGCGCCCTCTTCCTGCGTGTGGACGAAATCGGCAATACCGGCCGCAAACAAGTCATTTTGAGCCGTACCAGCGGCGACTTCTTGGCCAAACTCTACGCCAACGAAGTGCCTGAAATTGCAGACGGCCTGTTGGAAATCCGCGAAGTAGCACGCGATCCAGGCCAACGCGCCAAAGTTGCCGTTAAAGCCAACGACCAACGCATCGACCCGCAAGGTACTTGTATCGGCGTGCGCGGCTCCCGTGTCAACGCCGTGAGCAACGAATTGTCCGGCGAACGCATCGACATCGTTTTGTGGTCTCCCGAGCCAGCCCAATTCGTGATGAACGCGCTGTCTCCTGCCGAAGTGAGCCGCATCGTGATTGACGAAGACAAACACGCCGTTGACGTGATTGTTGATGAAAACCAACTGGCGCTGGCTATCGGCCGCGGCGGTCAAAACGTCCGCCTGGCTTCCATCCTGACCGGCTGGCAGCTGAACATCATGACCGTTGAAGAAGCCGATGAGCGCAATGCCGCCGAAGACGCCGTTATCCGCAACCTCTTCACTACCTACTTGAACATCGACGACGAAACCGCCGATATTTTAGTTGAAGAAGGTTTTGCCACATTGGAAGAAGTGGCTTACGTTCCGGCGGCAGAATTGCTCGCCATCGAAGGCTTTGACGAAGAAATAGTTGAAACCCTGCGCAACCGCGCACGCGACGCCATCCTGACCATGACCATCGCGGCAGAAGAAAAACTGGGCGAAGTGTCTGAAGACATGCGCAATCTGGACGGCGTAGATTCAGATATGTTGCGCAAGCTTGCCGAAGCAGGCGTGACCCAACGCGATGATCTGGCCGAATTGTCTGTTGACGAATTGGTCGAAATTACCGGTGTTGACGAAGAAGAAGCCAAAAAAGTGATTTTGGCTGCACGCGAACACTGGTTTACTGAAGAAAACAACTAAGGGGGTACTGAATGAGTAATACAACCGTAGCACAATTTGCCGCCGAACTAAACCGCCCCGTCGATGATTTGCTTAAACAATTGAAAGAAGCCGGCGTCAACAAAAACAGCGGTAATGACAGCCTGACCACTGACGACAAACAACTGCTGACCGCTTACCTGCAAAAGAAAAACGGCAGCAACAGCGGCACCATCAGCATCCGCCGCAAAAAAACCGAAGTCAGCACCGTTGACGGCGTAAAAGTGGAAACACGCCGCCGCAGCCGTGCCGTTACCATTCCTTCTTCCGAAGAATTGGCCGCGGAAGCCAAAGCCAAAGTAGCGGCTGAAAACCAAAAAGCCGAAGCAGAAAAAGCAGCCGCCAAAGCTGCCGAAGAAAAAGCCAAAGCTGAAGCAGAAGCAGCCGCAAAAGCCGAAGCCCGCGCCAAAGCAGAGGCCGAAGCAGCCAGACTGAAAGCAGCCAAAGCCGCACCAAAAGCAGAAAGCAAGCCTGCCGAAGCCAAAAAAGAAGAAGCTAAACCGGTTGAAGCCGTAGAAGCTAAAGTAGAAGCCAAAGCAGACACCAAGCCGTCTGAAAAATCCGTTGAAGCTGAAAAACCGGCCGAAGCCAAAAAACCTGCTAAAGCCAAACAAGACAAAGGCGGTAAAGGCAAAGAAGCGAAAAAGGCAGCCAAACCTGCCGCGCCTGCCGTACCACAACCTGTCGTCAGCGAGGAAGAACAGGCTCAACGCGATGAAGAAGCGCGCCGTGCCGCCGCACTGCGTGCGCATCAAGAAGCCTTGTTGAAAGAAAAACAAGAGCGTCAAGCGCGCCGCGAAGCCATGAAACAACAGGCCGAGCAAGAAGCAAAATCTGCCAAAGAAGCCAAATCCAAATCAGGCGAACGCAACAAACCTGCCGAGAAAACCAAAGCCTCAGCCGGCGAAGGCAAATCCGAACACAACGCGCGCAATAAAAAAGACGACCGCCGCGATCGTGACGAAGAGAACCAAGGCCGCAACGCCAAAGGCAAAGGCGGCAAAGGCGGTCGCGACCGTAACAATGCGCGCAACGGCGACGACGAGCGTGTACGCAGCGGTAAAAAAGGCAAGAAACTCAAACTCGAGCCGAACCAACACGCCTTCCAAGCACCGACCGAACCTGTCGTACACGAAGTTTTGGTTCCCGAAACCATTACCGTTGCCGATTTGGCGCACAAAATGGCCGTTAAAGGCGTCGAAGTGGTTAAAGCCCTGATGAAAATGGGCATGATGGTCACCATCAACCAATCCATCGACCAAGACACCGCCCTGATTGTGGTGGAAGAACTCGGCCACATCGGCAAACCTGCTGCTGCCGACGATCCAGAGGCATTCTTGGATGAAGGCGTGGAAGCCGTAGAAGCCGAAGCATTGCCGCGTCCGCCGGTGGTTACCGTCATGGGTCACGTCGACCACGGTAAAACCTCCCTGCTGGACTACATCCGCCGCGCCAAAGTGGTACAAGGCGAAGCGGGCGGCATTACCCAACATATCGGTGCATACCACGTTGAAACCCCGCGCGGCGTGATTACCTTCTTGGATACTCCGGGTCACGAAGCGTTTACCGCCATGCGTGCGCGCGGCGCGAAAGCAACTGACATCGTGATTCTCGTGGTCGCAGCCGACGACGGCGTGATGCCGCAAACCATCGAGGCGATTGCCCATGCTAAAGCCGCAGGCGTACCGATGGTAGTTGCCGTCAACAAAATCGATAAAGAAGCTGCCAATCCAGAGCGCATCCGCCAAGAGTTGACCGCGCACGAAGTCGTGCCGGACGAATGGGGCGGCGATGTACAATTTATCGACGTTTCCGCCAAAAAAGGCATCAATATCGACGCCTTGCTCGAAGCCGTCTTGCTCGAAGCCGAAGTTTTGGAACTGACCGCCCCTGTCGATGCACCAGCCAAAGGTATCATCGTTGAGGCACGTTTGGACAAAGGCCGCGGTGCGGTTGCCACCCTCTTGGTGCAAAGCGGTACGCTGAAAAAAGGCGATATGCTGCTGGCCGGTACTGC
Source organism: Neisseria sp. P0004.S004 (assembly GCF_051963335.1). Lineage (NCBI taxonomy): Bacteria > Pseudomonadati > Pseudomonadota > Betaproteobacteria > Neisseriales > Neisseriaceae > Neisseria > Neisseria sp. P0004.S004. Next base: position 96,089 of record NZ_JBQCUK010000009.1, on the reverse strand, counting down.
ATTCGGTAAAATCCGTGCGATGGTTGACGAAAACGGCAAAGCCATCAATGAAGCCGGACCGTCTATCCCTGTCGAAATCCTCGGTTTGTCTGACGTACCGAACGCCGGTGAAGATGCAATGGTATTGGCGGATGAGAAAAAAGCGCGCGAAATCGCCCTCTTCCGTCAAGGCAAATACCGCGATGTACGCTTGGCCAAACAACAGGCCGCGAAACTGGAAAACATGTTCAACAACATGGGCGAAAACCAAGCCCAATCCTTGTCTGTCATCATCAAAGCAGACGTACAAGGTTCTTACGAAGCTTTGGCGGGCAGCCTGAAAAAACTGTCCACTGACGAAGTGAAAGTGAACGTGTTGCACAGCGGCGTGGGCGGCATTACCGAATCGGATGTCAACTTGGCCATCGCTTCCGGCGCATTCATCATCGGCTTTAACGTCCGTGCAGATGCTTCCGCACGCAAACTGGCCGAAAATGAAAACGTGGAAATCCGTTACTACAACATCATTTACGATGCCATCGATGACGTGAAAGCCGCCATGAGCGGCATGCTCTCTCCAGAAGAGAAAGAGCAAGTCACCGGTACGGTCGAAATCCGTCAGGTTATCTCCGTTTCCAAAGTCGGCAATATTGCAGGCTGTATGGTTACCGACGGCGTGGTTAAACGCGATTCCCATGTCCGCCTCATCCGCAACAACGTGGTCATCCATACCGGCGAACTGTCTTCTTTGAAACGCTACAAAGACGACGTCAAAGAAGTCCGCATGGGCTTCGAATGTGGTCTGATGATCAAAGGCTACAACGAGATTATGGAAGGCGACCAACTCGAATGTTTCGACATCGTCGAAGTTGCCCGTACGCTGTAATCAGACAGGCCGTCTGAAAAATCAGAAGCAGGTTTTGCAATGCGAAACCTGCTTCTTTTTTTCAGACGGCCTTTTTACACTCTTCATAGTTTGAAACTATAGAAATCAATGTGTGGTATAGAAGGCACAAAACAATCAAACAAGGCAAAACCATTTAGTAAAAGAAGGGACGACAAACACGGCTCGACAAGGCTCTCTAATTATTGTCATATCTTAATGTTTTTGTTGTTTTTATCAAATTTCGGCACTAGTATATATAGCCTAAACACAATACAAATTAAGCAATACCGGCCATATGCCGAATACGTTTACTTCCTTGTTACTCTCATCAATATCTAAAGAAAATATCATGACAACCGAAAAAGCAACCCGCATCCGCAATGCGCAATTTGAATTACGACATGCAGAGCAATTACAACCTCCCTCCCTTGCCCAAACAACCACAGGCACGCCCGGGGATGACGTTTATTATGTCACCCGCAGCGACGATACAATCATTGAAGACCCAAACGGCGGCGATGATACGGTTTACAGCAGCGTCAGCTATACCCTCCCCAACTACGTTGAAAACCTTGTTTTGACCGGTACGGCCAACATCTTCGGCGCAGGCAACAACAGCAACAACATCCTCATCGGCAATGAAGGCCGCAACCGACTCAACAGCGGGCGCGGTGACGACATCGTTTACGGCGGCGGCGGCAACGATTTCATCAACGGCGGCGAAGGCAACGACCGTCTTTTCGGCGAAACAGGCAATGACACCCTCAACGGCGAAGCAGGCAACGATGTGCTTGAAGGTGGCGAAGGCGACGATACCTACCTTTTCTCTGCCAAAAGCGAACAAGACACCGTCATCGACAACCAAGGCCACAACAGTATCCGCTTCCATACCGACCTGAGCCTTAACGATTTAACTGTCGAAGTCCGAAACAACGAAACCGGCGGTCAAGACTGGCTGATTGCCGTGAAAAACAGCAATGCCGTTTTAACCATCCCAAACCAATACACGCAAAACGGTACAACGCCGGCAGTCTCCCAATTCATCATCGGCACACAAAAACTGGATGTAAACAGCTTTGCCAAATATTTCAATATTTCCCTGACTGAGCATACCGAAAGCGGCAAAACCATTGATGGCGGCGACGGTAATGACCACCTGATCGGCACATCCGGCGACGATATTATCGACGGCAAAGCCGGTGCCGACATCATGGAAGGCGGAGACGGCAATGACACTTACTATGTTGATAACACAAAAGACGTAGTGATTGAACAAGCTGGCGGCGGCGAAGACACCGTATTCAGCAGCATTTCATATACTGCCGCCACCCACGTTGAAAATGTTACCTTGACCGGCACAGCCAATATTTTTGCCGCCGGCAACAACAGCAATAACATCCTGACCGGCAACGAAGGCCGCAACCGCCTCAATAGCGGACGCGGTGATGATACCGTTTACGGCATGGGCGGCAACGACAACCTCAATGGCGGCGACGGCAACGATTATCTGGATGGCGGCGACGGTAACGATGCCATCAATGGCGATGCTGGCGATGATATTTTGGTGGGCGGCAACGGCAAAGACATTCTGAAAGGCGGCGCCGGAAACGATACCTATATTTACGGCGACAACGATACCATTATCGACAACCAAGGCATCAATACCCTCAAGTTTTCAGACGGCCTGAACAATGCCAAGCTCAACCTGAAGACCATTCATAACGACGACGGCAGCCAAAGCTGGGAAATTACTTCGGAGCAAGGTTCAGCCTTGATTCAAAACCAAATCGGCGCAGATGGCAGCGTTTCCATCGACCGTTTCCAGTTCAGCGACCAAACCTACACTGCCGCGCAGTTCCAACAAACCTTCCAAGCCCTGAAAGCCGAAACCATCAAATTTGTCGGTACAAACGGCGACGATACCTTTCATGGCGATGCAGGCAACAATGAAATCGACGGCGGCAATGACGGCCGAGACATCCTCTTTGGCCACGACGGCGATGACATCTTGCGCGAACACAGCGAAACCTATTACGGCAATGAACCCGCTTCCGACGATAAACTCTACGGAGGCAACGGTAACGACAAACTCTATGCCCATGTAGGCGCAGACTTACTCGACGGCGGTGCAGGCAATGATTATCTGGAAGGCGGAGAACACAACGACACCTATGTTTTCGGAAAAGGTTACGGACACGACACCATTTTCGACTACAACTTCGGTTTCGACAACGAGGCCGGCCTGCACACGCTCAACGCCAACGTCGTGAAATTTAGCGGCGGCATTACCCTTGACGACCTTGAAATTACCGTTGAAAAAGGTTACGACAAAACCGGTATTGCCGACCTGCCCGACAGCAACCAATTTGTATCTCCTCCCCTGCTGGATGGCGACACTTGGCATATCCGCATCAAAGGCACAGACGATGTTTTGACCATCAAAAACCAAAGCGGTATCTATGGGGCGATTTCTGAATTTCAGTTTGACGGCAATGCCTCATACAGCACGGGCGAGCTGATCAACCACTTCAAACTGTCTATCCCGCACATGATCGGCAACAAAAACATCGTCCAATACACCGGCCAACCCGTTGAAGAACTCAACCGTGATGTGTACAACAACTTCAACCACACCATCCATGCCGATAGCGACAACAGCGATTTAGATTTGTCGCGTTACACTTCTGTTGTCGAATACAGGGGCAACCGCAGCGATGAAACCATTACTTTGGGCCGAGGCATCAACATCGTTGATACGGCCGGCGGCAACGACACCATTACCGATCCTGGTGCCGACAACACCGTCATCATGTTTGGCAGAAACAGCGGCAACGACACCTTTAATCCGTATGGTGGCAGCGATACCCAAGTCCTTTTCAAAGAAGGGCTGACGCTGAAAGATTTACAGTTGAAAACCGGCGATGATTGGGTCTTAACCATCAAAGATACAGGCGAAACCCTGACCATCCATGATATTGCCAACAATAATATCGACAGCTTTGTATTTGAAAGCGGTAAGAGCTACACCGCCGACGAAATCAGCAAAGCACTGATTACTGAAAATACGCAAAACAACGGTATCCTGTAAAACCCAAAGGCCGTCTGAAAACTGAATTCAGACGGCCTCAGTCTTTTGCTGATTTATTTATCTTTCCGCTATATAATTATTCTCATTCAAGTTCACAAGAAAGAATAAAACATGGATGCCTTAAATCTTCTGACCACACGTCGCTCTTCCAAAAAACTGACGGCTCCCGCGCCCAATGCCGAGCAACTGGAACAAATGCTGCAAGCGGCCACACAAGTACCTGATCACGGCAATATGCGCCCTTTCCGCTTTACTGTGATTCAAAGCGAAGCCGGTTTGCAACGTTTCCGCGAGCTTTTGAGCAAGACCGTTACCGAACTCAACTTCGGCGATGACGCCATGAAAAAAGCCGAACGCGTCGGCAACATGGCACCCATGATTATCGGCGTTACATTCGTGCCAAACCGTGAAGTGGCAAAACCCAAACCCGAATGGGAGCAAATGCTGACTGCCGGATGCGCTGCCTACGCATTGCAACTGGCCGCATCAGCCCAGGGCTTCGACAATGTTTGGATTACAGGCATGTGGGTCAACAGTCCATTGTTGCGCGAAGCATTTGAGTGTACCGACAAAGACAAAATCATCGGCCTGATGATGATTGGTTCGCCGACCGAAGAAGGCAGCGGCCCGAAAAATACTAACCTGGAATGCTTTACCACTTATTGGTAAAGCCTAAAAACACTCAGGCCGTCTGAAAACCTGATTTAATGGTTTTTCAGACGGCCTTTTTATATCTATTATCGAAGCATCAATCCGGATTCATAAATGCTTCAATTTCTTCCAAAGAAATATCCGCCGTTGCACCATGACGCGAAGCAACCAACGCGCCCAACGCACAAGCAAAAGTAATGGCTTCTTGAGGAGGCGCATTGTTCAACAATTTGTAAGTCAAACCGCCAAGAAAGCTGTCGCCCGAGCCGACAGTATCCACCACTTTAACGCGGAAACCGCAATGACGGTACATCTCGCCGTCCTTATACAAAACCGCACCATGGCTGCCCAAAGTCACACACAAGATTTTGACACCCGTCAGCTTAACAAGGTAGCTGATATTTTGTTCGATACTGTGATAAGGAGAGCCGTAAGCCGCAGCCAACTCATACAGCTCATCATCATTGAGTTTGACCATATCGGACTGTTTCATGGTCTCCAACAAGCGGGCAATATCGTAATGCGGCTTGCGCAGATTAACGTCAAAAATTTTGAATTTGGCTTCTTTCAATAAAGCGTCCAAGCTTTTACGCGAAACCTCGTCACGAGTTGCCAAGCTGCCAAAAACGAACGCATCGGATTCCGCCACTCGCTTGATTGCCGCATTATTATTCGAAATCCTGTCCCACGCGCAAGGATAAACAATCTCATAAGACGCACTGCCAGACTTGTCCAAATGCACTTTTACCAAACTGGTCGCGCATTCGTGGCAAACCTGCAAATAATCAGTATTGACGTTTTTGCTTTGGACCTGGCGCAGCAATTCCTCGCCGTCGGCATCATCGCCGCGACGGCTGATGATGGCAGCATCGATACCCAAAGACTGCAAACGGACAGCAACATTCAAGGGGGCGCCACCCAATACCTTTCCGTTTGGAAAATCGTCCCACAGCACTTCGCCGAAACTGGTTACTTTCATTCTGAACCTTCCTTATTTGAGGTTGATTGGCAGGGTCTGCACACCCGACAGATTTTTTTAAATCATATACTTGTAGTAAAACTCCAGCACCGGGGGCAAAAGTATTATGTTTTAAAATGTTGAGACTGACAAGCAATTAAGGGCATATCAGACAATAAACTTGATTCATCACAAAATTATATTATTCCTATTTTTTCTTTTTCTTTCACATTTATCCCCTCTGATTTCATCAAAATAAAACATTTTGAAATTTAAATACAAAAGGCCGTCTGAAAACTGATTCAATCAATTTTCAGACGGCCTTTATCGAAGCATTGCAGCGATTAAACTACCACTTCTTCTTTTTTCTTCACTTCTTTGGCAATGTTCTCACGACTCAAGCCAAACATCAGCAAGAGCGGGCTGGCAACCAATACGGAAGAGTAAATACCGAACACAATACCGATGGTCAGCGCCATAGAGAAACCGTGCAAGGCAGCACCGCCGAACACCAGCATCGAAACAACCATTGCCTCGGTCGAACCGTGGGTAATGATGGTACGGCTCATGGTAGCGGTAATTGCGTTGTCGATAACCTCCGGCACAGTATGGCCGCGCATATGCGGTTTGCGGAAGTTTTCACGAATACGGTCAAACACCACCACGGATTCGTTCACGGAATAACCCAAAACTGCCAAAATACCTGCCAAGACAGTCAATGAGAATTCCCATTGGAAGAAGGCGAAACAGCCGAGAATAATCACGATATCGTGCATATTCGCAATAATCGCCGATACTGCAAAACGCCACTCAAAACGCATGGACAAGTAAATAATGATACCTGCCACCACGAAGCCTAATGCCATCAAACCGTTAGTGACCAATTCTTCGCCGACCTGAGGGCCGATGAATTCGACTTGGCGCAAGGTAACGTCAGGATTGTCTTTTTTCAGCAAATCCATCACTTGGTTGGACAATTGGGCGGAGGTTACGCCTTCTTTGTTCGGCAGGCGGATCATGATGTGCTTGTTCGTACCCAATGCCTGAACCTGTACATCACCCATTTTCAGCGTATCGAGGCGTTCGCGTGTTTTATTCACATCAACGCCCTGCTGATATTGGACTTCCATCACCGTACCACCGGTAAATTCGACGGAGAAATTCAGGCCTTTGGTTACCAAAAAGAACACGGCGGCGATAAACGTAACCAACGAAATAAAAGTCGTCAGTTTGCCGTAGCTCATAAACGGAATATCGCGTTTGATTTTAAATAATTCCATGTTTTACTCCTTGCCTTCTGCCATTTCAGCTTTCGGCTTCCATACCGAACCGATGGAAATATTTTGCAATTTGCGACGACGGCCGTACCACAGGTTGACCAAAGCACGGAACACGACCACGGATGAATACATCGAAGTCAGAATACCGATACAGTGTACAACCGCAAAACCGCGTACCGGGCCGGAACCGAATACCAACAAAGCGATACCGGCAATCAGGGAGGTCAAGTTGGAGTCGACAATGGTTGCCCAAGCGTGTTGGAAACCGAGGTTGATGGCCTGCTGCGGTGCGACACCGGCACGCAGTTCCTCACGGATACGTTCATTAATCAACACGTTGGAGTCAATCGCCATACCCAAGGTCAAAGCCAAGGCGGCAATACCCGGCAAGGTCAGCGTTGCCTGCATGGCAGACAAAATACCCACCAGGAACAAGATATTGGTACTCAAGGCAATGGTAGAGAAGAAACCCATCAAGCGGTAGTAAATCACCATGAATGCAGCAACAGCGGCAAAGCCCCACAAGGTAGAGTGGAAACCTTTTTCAATGTTTTCTTTACCCAAAGACGGGCCGATGGTACGTTCTTCAACAATCTGCATCGGTGCGGCCAGCGAACCGGCGCGCAGCAACAATGAAGTATCGTTGGCTTCGGCTGTCGTCATGCTACCGGAAATCTCTACGCGGCCGCCGGTAATGGCGGCACGGATGACAGGCGCGGTAACGACTTCGGATTTACCTTGGTCGATCAACACCATAGCCATACGTTTACCCACATTGGCCGAAGTCAATTCGCCAAAAATGCTGCCGCCCGCACTATCCAGGCTCAGGCTCACGGCAGGCGCACCCATTTGGTCAAAGCTAGGTTGCGCGTCGTTGATGTTGTCGCCGGTCAGTTCAACTTGTTTGTTGACCAAAATAGTTTCCGGATGATCGCCACCGCTTGACAGCAATTCGTAACCGGTCGGCACATTGCCGTTCAAGGCTTCTTGCAGTTTGATCGGATCATCTTCCACCATGCGCACTTCCAAAGTCGCGGTACGGCCGATAATGTCTTTGGCTTTGGCAGTATCTTGCACGCCCGGCAGCTGTACGACAATGCGGTCAAGGCCGGATTGTTGGATAACCGGTTCGGCTACGCCCAATTCGTTCACACGGTTGTGCAACGTATTGATGTTTTGTTTAACCGCATCAGAACGTACTTTATTGATTGCCTCTTCAGACAAAGTCAGCACGATATTGTTGCCGTCCGGCAGCAGCGTGGCTTCAGGGAACAATTTTTGCAACTGAGGCAAGGCTTTTTGTACATCGGCAGCATCTTGCAAAGGCACGGTCAGACCGTTTTCAGTCTGATGCACCGTGCCGGTACGGATTTTTTCGCGGCGCAATTCGCGGCGGATGTCGCCGGAATAACGTTCAAACGTTTTCTGCATCGCGGCTTTCATGTCCACCTGCATGGTGAAATGCACGCCGCCGCGCAAGTCCAGACCCAGGAACATCGGATTGGCTTTGATTTTCGCCATCCACTCAGGGCTGTCTGCCAACAGGTTGAGCGCGGTAATATAGCCCTCGCCCAAAGTATTTTCGATGACGTCGCGCGCTTTCAATTGCGTTTCGGTATCTTTGAAACGCACTTTCAGCGAGTTGTCGACGATGAACATACCATCAGTCTGAATACCTGCCTGCTTCAGCGCGGCATCCACTTTAGACTGGGTTTGATCGTTGATCACGATGGCTTGTCGGTTGGTCGATACCTGTACGGCAGGCGTTTCACCGAAAAGGTTGGGCAGCGAGTAAACAGCCGCAACCACAATCGTGAACGCAATCAGCAGGTATTTCCATAAAGGATAACGGTTCATGGTAAACCTTTGCTTTATTTATAAAGGCAAACAGCCGCGCTCGGAAAATGAGGCGGCTTTTTGCAAAAAAACGGATTATTCGGCTTTCGCAGCAATCGCGTTGCGCTCAACTTCCACTTCGATTTTCGCACCTTGACCGATGTCGACAGTGTAGAATTGCTCGCCGACTTTGGTCACGCGGCCTTTGAAACCTGCCGCCAAAACGACTTTATCGCCGACTTTCAAAGCGGCCAACATCGCTTGGTGCGCTTTGAATTTCTTTTGTTGAGGACGCATAATCAGGAAGTAAAACACCACCATGATCAGCACTAAAGGGGCAAATTGAGCCACTGCTTGATTCATAATATATCCGTTCTTTCAAGTTTTAGATTAAGTAAAAAACTGCACACTGCAATCAAACACATTGGTTGGACTGCAAAATTGAGCTATTCTAAAGGCCGTCTGAAAAATTTCCAAGTATTTCCGTATTTATTAACCATATTTAGCAGTCTTTACGACTTGTCCGACACATACTGTTCCATGTTCAAAAAAATCCTTTGGCGCATCAGCACCCGCCTGCGCCGTTTGTTTGGCAAAAACGCCCGCACCGTATGGATTTCGCATCCGATATTCCTACAGCACCAGCCGGGGCCCAACCATCCCGACAGGCCCGAACGCATCAGCGCCATTCAAACCGCCTTAAAACAAGAAGGCATTTGGCGTCGCCTGCAAACCGCCGAAGCACCGGAAATCAAAGATGCGCAGCTGGCATTGGTCCACTCGCGTAACTATCTGCACGAGTTGGAAGCCGCCCAGCCGCTCCCCGGTAAAATCCACCGTATCGACGACGATACCGTCATCTGCCACGACTCCCTCCAAGCCGCCCGTTTTGCGGCCGGTGCTGTCGTCAAGGCAGTCGATATGGTGATGAACAAAAAGGCCTGGCATGCCTTCTGCGCCATCCGCCCGCCAGGCCACCATGCCCACAGCAACAGCGCCGGCGGATTTTGCCTGATCAACAACGTTGCCGCCGGCGTGATGCACGCCATTGCCCAATACCGCCTGCAACGCATCGCCGTCATCGATTTCGACGTCCACTTCGGTGACGGTACTGCGGAGATTCTCCAAGACGATCCGCGCGTGATGTTTTTCAACCTGTTTGAAACCGACATCTTCCCCTTCCCTCAGGCGGAACAATACGCCGGCAATAAAAATATGCTGCATACGCCCCTCAAACCGGGCACAGGCAGCCGTATCTTCCGCACGACCATCCGCGAACAATGGCTGCCCAAGCTCACGGCCTTCCGCCCCGAGTTGGTGTTGCTTTCGGCCGGTTTTGACGGGCACAAACAAGACGAAACAGGCCGTCTGAACCTGCATGAAGCCGATTTTGCCTGGCTGACGCACAAAATCGTCCAAGCAACGGCAAGCTGTCAGGGACGCGTCGTTTCCGTACTGGAAGGCGGCTATACCTTGGAATCCATGTCCAAATCCGCCGCCGCCCACATCCGCGTATTGGCGGGCTTAAGCAAGGCCGACTACGTCGTCGCCTACCAAAAACATTTGAAGCGCGGCAAAAGTAACAATCCTACACCATAACGCATTCAAACTATTGACCCCAGGCCGTCTGAAAACAGATTATCCATTTCAGACGGCCTTTTTTTTTTCATTTACAAACTTTAATTTGAGCAAAGACAAACCATTTCCATATTATCAGTAGTAAAATAACAAACATAAAACATATCAATAAAAATACTTCACACGCCACACTGCTTCCCTTTCCCTAATTGACCGTCTTTTTCAGACGGCCTCCACTTTAAAAAAGGAGCGTTACAATGAAAGCAGCACGTTTTTATAACAAAGGCGACATCCGCATCGAAGACATTCCAGAGCCAACCGTAGCTCCGGGTACTGTCGGCATCAATGTTGCTTGGTGCGGTATCTGCGGTACCGACTTGCACGAATTCATGGAAGGCCCGATTTTCATTCCGCCTTGCGGCCATCCGCACCCAATCTCCGGCGAGTCTGCGCCTGTAACTATGGGTCACGAGTTCTCCGGCGTGGTTTATGCCGTAGGCGAAGGCGTGGACGACATCAAAGTCGGCCAACACGTTGTCGTTGAGCCCTACATCATCCGCGACGACGTACCGACCGGCGAAGGCAGCAACTACCACCTCTCCAAAGACATGAACTTCATCGGCTTGGGCGGCTGCGGTGGCGGCTTGTCTGAAAAAATCGCCGTCAAACGCCGTTGGGTGCACCCTATTTCCGACAAAATCCCATTAGACCAAGCTGCTTTGATTGAGCCTCTGTCTGTCGGCCACCATGCTTATGTACGCAGTGGCGCGAAAGAAGGCGACGTCGCATTGGTCGGCGGCGCAGGCCCAATCGGTTTGCTGTTGGCTGCCGTATTGAAAGCCAAAGGCATCAAAGTCATCATCACCGAATTGAGCAAAGCGCGTAAAGACAAAGCACGCGAAGCCGGCGTGGCCGACTACATCCTCGACCCGTCCGAAGTCGACGTCGTTGAAGAAGTGAAAAAACTGACCAACGGCGAAGGTGTGGACGTCGCATTCGAATGCACCAGCGTCAACAAAGTGCTGGACACCATGGTCGAAGCCTGCCGTCCGACTGCGAAAGTCGTCATCGTATCCATTTGGAGCCACCCCGCTACCATCAACGTCCACAGCGTCGTGATGAAAGAGCTGGACGTGCGCGGCACCATCGCTTACTGCAACGACCACGCCGAAACCATCAAATTGGTTGAAGAAGGCAAAATCAACCTTGAGCCTTTCATCACCCAACGCATTAAACTGGACGAATTGATTTCCGAAGGCTTCGAGCGCTTGATCCACAACAACGAATCCGCAGTAAAAATCATCGTCAATCCTAATCTTTAATCCTAAGGCTTAAAGAATAAACAGGCCGTCTGAAACCTTTCAGACGGCCTGTTTACTTGATAAATTCCCGAATGGCCCAATCCTCTGCCAACCATTCACTTATCAAGAGCAAAATCTCATGAATCCAAAATACGCCCCACTCTTTCAAACATACACCCTCAATAACGGCGTAACCATCAAAAACCGCCTTGCCGTCGCCCCCATGACCCATTTCGGCTCACAAGCCGACGGTTTGATCAGCGACCAAGAGCGCACCTTCCTCAGCAACCGCGCAGGCGATATGGGCCTGTTTATCACTGCCGCCACTTTGGTTCAAAAAGACGGCAAAGCCTTTCACGGCCAACCTGAAGCCACAGGCGAACACTGCCTCGGCAGCCTGAAAGAAACCGCACAAATCCTGCAACAGCAAGGCGCAAAAGCGATTTTGCAAATCCATCACGGCGGTTCCAAAGCCATTGATAACCTTTTGGACGGTCTCGACAAAATCAGCGCTTCCACCAACGAAGCCGAACACGCACGCGAAGCAACGGCGGAAGAAGTCAAAGCACTCATCGCCTCTTATGCGCAAGCCGCCGATTTGGCGCTTCGTGCCGGTTTTGACGGCGTGGAAATCCACGGCGCGAACGGCTATTTAATCCAACAGTTTTACTCTGCCCAAAGCAACCGCCGCAACGACCAATGGGGCGGCAGCTTGGAAAACAGAATGCGCTTCCCGCTGGCCGTTGTCGATGCCGTGGTTGCCATCCGTGAAAAACACCAGCGCGACGACTTCATCATCGGCTACCGCTTCTCCCCCGAAGAGCCGGGCGACGACGGCTTAACCATGACCGAAACCGGCGCACTGATTGATGCATTGGTACAAAAACCGTTGCAATATCTGCACGTTTCCCTGTGGGAATTTGATAAAAAAATCCGCCGCGGCGGCGATACCGCCCAAACCCGTATGCAGTTTATCCACGAACGCATCAACGGCAAACTGCCGCTTATCGGCGTGGGCAACCTGTTTACCGCCGACCAAATTTTGGCCGCCTATGAAACCGGCTGGGCAGAATTTATCGCCTTGGGCAAAACCGTGATGATTAATCCGCACATCGCCACGCAAATCCGCGAAGGCCGCGAAGCTGAAATCGAAACGCAACTCGACCCGACGCGCGCCGACCATTACGGCCTCCCCGACACCTTGTGGGGATTTGCCTCCAGCGGTACGCAATCATGGCTGCCGCCGGTAAAAGGCGCGGAATGGAAACCGATGGATATTTAATCATCGATTCATAACCGAAGGCCGTCTGAAACTTTTCAGACGGCCTTTGGTTTGGTGCAAACATTGAATTATCAAGCATTTTTTTGTACAATTCCGCATCTTTCAATCTATTGCAGGGCGTGTCGCACACGCCCTTATTTTAGCCTGTTTTCCAACACCCATATCCTTCAGGCCGTCTGAAAAAGCGGCCTGAAACTTTTTGCAAAGAAAACCATGTCCCAAGAAATCCTCGACCAAGTGCGCCGCCGCCGCACGTTTGCCATCATCTCCCACCCTGACGCGGGTAAAACCACGTTGACCGAAAAACTGTTGCTGTTTTCAGGTGCGATTCAGAGCGCGGGTACGGTAAAAGGCAAGAAAACCGGCAAATTCGCCACCTCCGACTGGATGGAAATCGAGAAGCAGCGCGGCATTTCCGTGGCATCCAGTGTGATGCAGTTCGACTACAAAGACCACACCGTCAACCTCTTGGACACGCCGGGACACCAAGACTTTTCCGAAGACACCTACCGCGTTTTGACCGCCGTGGACAGCGCCTTGATGGTCATCGACGCGGCAAAAGGCGTGGAAGCGCAAACCATCAAACTCTTGAACGTCTGCCGCCTGCGCAACACGCCGATTGTGACGTTCATGAACAAATACGACCGCGAAGTGCGCGATTCTTTGGAATTGCTGGACGAAGTGGAAAACATCCTGCAAATCCGCTGCGCGCCCGTCACTTGGCCGATCGGCATGGGCAAAAATTTCAAAGGCGTGTACCACATCCTGAACGACGAAATCTATCTCTTTGAAGCCGGTGGCGAACGCCTGCCGCACGAGTTCGACATCATCAAAGGCATCGACAATCCCGAACTGGAACAACGCTTTCCATTGGAAATCCAACAGTTGCGCGACGAAATCGAATTGGTGCAGGCGGCTTCCAACGAGTTCAATCTCGACGAATTTCTCGCCGGCGAACTCACGCCCGTGTTCTTTGGCTCGGCGATTAACAACTTCGGTATTCAGGAAATCCTCAATTCATTGATTGAATGGGCGCCTGCGCCGAAACCGCGCGACGCAACCGTACGCATGGTCGAGCCGGACGAGCCGAAGTTTTCCGGATTTATCTTTAAAATCCAAGCCAATATGGACCCGAAACACCGCGACCGCATCGCCTTCTTGCGCGTCTGCTCCGGCAAATTCGAGCGCGGCATGAAAATGAAACACCTGCGCATCAACCGCGAAATCGCCGCCTCCAGCGTGGTAACCTTCATGTCGCACGACCGCGAGCTGGTGGAAGAAGCCTACGCCGGCGACATCATCGGTATCCCGAACCACGGCAACATCCAAATCGGCGACAGCTTCTCCGAAGGCGAGCAACTGGCGTTCACCGGCATCCCCTTCTTCGCGCCCGAACTGTTCCGCAGCGTCCGCATCAAAAACCCGCTGAAAATCAAGCAACTGCAAAAAGGCTTGCAACAGCTCGGCGAAGAAGGCGCGGTGCAGGTCTTCAAACCGATGAGCGGCGCAGATTTGATTTTGGGCGCGGTCGGCGTGTTGCAGTTTGAAGTCGTTACCTCACGCCTCGCCAACGAATACGGCGTAGAAGCCGTGTTCGACAACGCATCCATCTGGTCGGCGCGCTGGGTATCGTGCGAAGACAAGAAAAAGCTGGCGGAATTTGAAAAAGCCAACGCAGGCAACCTTTCGATAGACGCTGGCGGCAACCTCGCCTACCTCGCGCCTAACCGCGTCAACCTGAACCTGACGCAAGAACGCTGGCCGGATATCGTGTTCCACGAAACACGCGAACATTCGGTTAAACTGTAAAACGCAAAGGCCGTCTGAAACTTTCAGACGGCCTTTTTTTCATTCGATATCAACCCAATAAATCCCAAGCAAACTTCCCAATGGTCAGGCACAGCAGCAGCATAAATCCGTAACGCAGCTCAAATATTGTCTTATTTTAGCTTTTAGCACCTCACCAAACATTTTCGGAATAAATGTTGACTTTAACCTTAGGTCAAAGTTCATAATTTGTGCTCCTTCAGTTATCACATAGGCGAAAAACATGAAAAAACTTATGACTTTTATCACACTTAGCGCTGTTGCAATTTCAAATTATGCCCAAGCTAATGAACAACCGCATCAAGCACACATGAATATGCCAATGTCGACAGATTCTGCAATGCAACAAGAATTAATGCAAGGTATGAATCAAATGAATCAAGACATGATGGCAGCTGCGCAATATAAAGATCCTGATGTTGCTTTTGCAGCAGGTATGTTGCCACACCATATTGGCGCAGTAAAAATGGCGGAAGTTGAATTAAAATACGGAAAGGATCCTGAGATGCGTAAGCTTGCTGAGGATATTATTAACGCACAACAAGCGGAAATTGAACAAATGCAAAAATGGCTTAAAGCACACAACAAAAAAAGCTCCGTAAAATGATCTGACCCCAAAAGTTAGACTGATTTAGTTCAAGGACTGAGTTCTGTAATTCACAGAGCTCAGTCCTTTTAGTTTCCCCTGAATGCGCTCATGGTTGTAATAATGAATGTACTCATGAATCGTTTTTTCCAGTTGTTAGAACGTCTCAAATCATTTACCGTAATAACATTCCATTTTTAATCGTCCAATTGATGACCTTTGCCGAAGCGTTGGCCGCTAAAAAATCATAGCCGTAAAAGCGGACGAACACAAAAGCCAGCAGGCTGCCCGTCCCCGGCCCGAACACGCCGTCGTAAAACCCGATTAATGCGCCGAAAAACAAGCCCCATAAAGTTTCGCGGCGCATCAGCTTTTCAGTGCGCACCGTCTGCCCCAAGTCTTTTTTCAAAAAAGTGTACAGGCACATGGCAATCATGATGACCAGCATTGCCGGTTTCATGTATTGCACGGGGAAATACACCACCGTTTTCGCGCCCAAATATGAAGCGGCAAATGCAAACGCCGCGGCAGGCAGCAGCATTTTCCACGGCACGGGGATTCGGCGCAGATATTGCTCCGTCGCAGTCAACGTACCGCAGCAAGAAGCAAATTTATTGACACCCATCACCGAAGCCACAGGCGTGGTATTTGGCAATAGGTTGAACAATCCGGGAATCTGCAACAGCCCGCCGCCGCCAACCGCAGCATCCATCAGCCCGGCGGCAAAGCCGACCAACACCAGATAATAAAAAAACGAATCTGCAAGCATAATGTCCATCTCTAAAAAGCAAAGCGATTTTGCGCGTGTTTGCCCGACCTGACAACCTACAAGGCCGTCTGAAAACAAGAAGCCGACATCCTGTTTTCAGACGGCCTTTCTTTTTAAATTCAGCCACTAATAAGATTGCAGCTTGAAAATTTTTCCATTAAAATGCCGCCCCCTGTCTTTCCCGAACACAACATATTATGGAACATTCTACCCCGACCAAACACACGCCCCGCGACCGAATGGGCATCTTCGCGCATTTCATCTTCGCCAGCCGCTGGCTGCAACTGCCGATTTATCTGGGCTTGATTGTCGCCCAAGGCATTTACGCCTACAAATTCCTCAAATCCTTATGGCATTTGGTCACCAATCTCGGCATCATGGACGAAAACACCATCATGATGGCCGTGTTAAACTTGATTGACGTTGTGATGATTGCCAATCTGCTGACCATGGTCATTGTCGGCGGCTACGAAACCTTTGTCTCACGCCTCCACGTTGACGAACACCCCGACCAGCCCGAATGGCTCAGCCATGTCAACGCATCGGTTTTGAAGGTTAAGCTGTCAATGTCCATCATCAGCATTTCCTCCATCCATCTGCTGCAAACCTTCCTCAACGCCGCCAACCTGACCGAAAAACAAATCATGTGGCAGTGCATTACCCACATCTGCTTCCTGATTTCCGCCATCGCCATGGCGTTAACGGACAAAATCGTGTACGGCACGACGCATAAAGCGCATTGATTTCAAAAACAATCAAAAGGCCGTCTGAAATGTTTCAGACGGCCTTTTATTATTTGGCAATGTTTACCGGCTTATTGCTGACGCTTGTCCCACCAGGCAAACAAATTGCCCAAAATCGTTCCCGATACGGAGTGCCAAACGCAGGCAACGGCGGCGGCAACGGCAGACTCGGCATTGCCGGGGAAGAATTTGGCGCTCAAACCGGTGGCAAGTCCGGCATTTTGTACGCCGACTTCGATGGCAAGGGTGCGTTTTTTGGCGGTATTCATACCGGTTAACGCGCCGCTGTAATAGCCGAGGATATAGCCGCCGATGTTATGTGCGGCGATGGCGAGTATCATGACCAAGGCAGATTCGGCAAAGCGGTGGCCGTGGACGGCCGCAACGCCGCCGACAATACATGCGAATGCGGCAACGGCAACAGCCGGCATAATCGCGCGCACGTCTTCAAACCAGTGTTTTTTGTGCAGCAAAATATTGGCCACCGAACCAATGACAACAGGCAAAAGCGTTACAAGCAGCATAAATTTGAACATACCCCAGCCGTCCATTTCGACGGTTTGTCCGACCAAATAAGTCATCCACAGCGGCGTCATCACAGGTGCGAGGACGGTGGAAACCGTGGTCATGCCGACTGAAAAGGCAACATCGCCTTTAGCCAAAAAACTCATGATATTGGACGAAACGCCGCCCGGACAGGTACCGACCAAAACCAAACCCAGCGTCAATCCGGGCGAAAGATTGAAGGCTTTGGCAATACCAATGGCGAGCAGGGGCATAATCGTATATTGGGCGATTGCGCCGATAAAAATATCGAGCGGACGCTGCGCCATAATTTGATAATCTTCTTTGCCCAAAGTCATGCCCATGCCGAGCATGATGATGCCGAGTACGACGACTTGCGTATCGCCTTTTACCCATGAAAAAGTGACAGGTTCGATAAAGGCGATAATGGAGGCAAGAATGATGATCAGGGCGGTGAAGCGGGTCATTTGCCGACTGATTGCGGTCAGAAAGTTCATGTTTTTACTCCTTTGTATGTTCTTATCATGACAATAATTGCCATAAGTTAACAGATATTAACTTATTCATATAACTCTGACAATGAAAATAGAAAAACTGTCATTTCATCAAATTAAACATAAAATATAACGACAATCGTAGCTTATAAGTATCAAGTAGTCTTTGCCGCCAGAAAAATAGTGATGTCTTATGTTTTAAATGCCTCCAATTTAATTTTGCAAAAGACCAAAGCGATACAGGGAAGTTAAATTACAACAACTTAAAAGGAAATAAAAAATGAATTTAAAAGAGCAGGTTGAGTTGTTATTATCTCAGCAGAAACATCCTGAAATAATAAAGAAAAATTTAGATGACCAAAAACTTACCCATGATGTTTTATTATCTTTGGGCGTAAGACCTGATAGTGAATTTTATGAGCTTTATACCAAATATTTTTTAGGATCACTAATTGGTAGCTATAGTGAACTTGTTGATCCATGTTCACCTGACAGCTTTGATGGAGCAATCATGGCTCATGAGTATTGGGATATCCCAAAAAATTATATTCTCTTTACAACCGGGGAAGGAGAAGGGAGTTATTTTTACAATACTGAAGATAATAGCGTTTGGGATTATGGCTTGGGTGAGCAACACTTGCTAGGTACAGATCAGCTAAGGCATTGGAGTAGCTTTTACAAATTTATGGTTTGGTATTTGACGCCCGATGAATCATAATGGCACTTTGAAAGACTATTAAGTCCTGTCCAGCTTTTTTCAAATTCAAAGATATTTGTTAGATTTTCCACTCAATCTACACCTGTTTTAATACAGATTTGGGATTTGCAACAAATTTCAAAAGCAAAACAGTAGCATTAAGGCCGTCTGAAAACTTTTCAGACGGCCTTATTCTATCTGTTCGTTATCGATTTATTCGATATTTTGAACCTGTTCGCGCATTTGTTCGATTAAGACTTTCAGTTCAACCGAAGCTTGCGTGCATTCGGCGGCGATGGCTTTGCTGCCCAAGGTATTGGCTTCGCGGTTGAGCTCCTGCATCAGGAAATCCAAACGTTTGCCTACGCTGCCCTTGCCTTCGGTAACGATGCGGCGCACTTCGGCGATATGGGTGCGCAAACGGCTGAATTCCTCATCCACATCAGATTTCTGAATGAACAAAGCAAATTCCTGTTGCAAACGGTCATTGTCGATATTGCCGACGGCTTCTGCCAAACGGGCTTTGACTTTGTCCATATGCGCCTGCAGCAGGCTGGGGAACAATTCGTTCAAAGCGTCCACAATCTCTTCCATGCCGTCCAGACGTTGCAGCAGGTGCTCGCCCAGCTTTTTGCCCTCGCGTTTGCGGGCGGCTGCAAACTCTTTCAAAGCGCTGGTCAATAAATCTTTAACGCCTTTGGCCAAAGCCTCGGCGTCTTCGCCCTGACCCGCCAAAACGCCGGGAAAACGCAAAACATCGGCCACGCTCAATTTGGCAAAATCATGTTCCTTGCGCCAAGTTTTGTTCAAATGCGCCAGTTGGACAACCAAATCTTGATTGACCTCCAAAGTCTGTCCGCCCGAGGAGGCATCCTGCAGCTGGATGCGGCATTCCAATTTACCGCGCGCCACGGCCGCGGCAATCTGCTCGCGCAACGCGCCTTCCAAATAGCGCAACTCTTCCGGCATACGGAATTGGACATCCAAATAACGATGATTGACCGCGCGGATTTCCAAATTAATCCGCTTGCCGCCGCATTCGCCTGCGGCATTGGCAAAGCCGGTCATGCTGTGGATTTGAATATTTCGTCTTGTAGCCATGGTTTTACTCCGTTTCCAAATACGAGTGAAAGTACGGATACTATAACACACCCGACCGCCGATTTTCAGACGGCCTTTGCCGCCAAATTCCTCTATAATTCAAGGCAACCTGTTTTTTATTTCCCCAAAGGACCATCATGAGCGACTACACACGCACCGGCCGCGCCGCCGACAGCCTGCGCAACATCAAAATCACCCCAAACTTCCTCCCCCACGCCGACGGCTCCTGCCTTATCGAGTGCGGCAACACCAAAGTGATTTGCACCGCCTCCATCGACGAAAATGTCCCACCGTTCCTGCGCGGTAAAGAACAAGGCTGGGTAACGGCCGAATACGGCATGCTACCGGCTTCCACCGCCTCCCGTATGCGCCGCGAGGCCGCCGCAGGCAAACAGTCCGGCCGCACACAAGAAATCCAACGCCTGATCGGCCGCTCGCTGCGCGCCGTCGTCGATATGGAAAAACTCGGCGAACGCCAAATCCTGATTGACTGCGACGTTATCCAAGCCGACGGCGGCACGCGTACCGCCTCCATTACCGGCGCCTACGTTGCCCTGCAAATCGCCGTGGACAAACTCCTTTCAGACGGCCTCATCAGCGAAAACCCCATCCGCGAAGCCGTTGCCGCCGTTTCCGCCGGCGTGGTGGGCGGCGTACCACTCCTGGACTTAGACTATCCCGAAGACTCAGGCTGCGACAGCGACGTCAACATCATCATGACCGCATCCGGCAAAATCATCGAAATTCAAGGCACGGCCGAAGGCGCACCGTTCAGCATCGAAGAATTGGGCAAACTCATTGCCCTCGCGCATAAAGGCATTGCCGAATTGGTCCAACACCAAAAGGCCGCCCTTTTGTCCCGATAAGCAACAAGGCCGTCTGAAAGATTTCAGACGGCCTTTTTTAACCCCGTCCATTTATGCGCATTTACTCAAAAAAGCGCGTCCCATCCTTGAATTTCATGTAAAAAATAGTAATAATAACCCTTTTTCCAGCAAACCAAGCTGCCCGACAAACCCCACAAGAAAGCACGAAACATGGCGTTAATCGTACATAAATACGGCGGCACATCAGTAGGCTCGCCCGAACGCATCAAAAACGTAGCCAAACGTGTCGCCAAAGCCCGCGCCGAAGGACACGACATCGTAGTCGTCGTATCCGCCATGAGCGGCGAAACCAACCGACTGGTCGCCCTGGCGCACGAAATGCAAGAACATCCCGATCCGCGCGAGCTGGACGTCGTCCTTGCCACCGGCGAACAAGTAACCATCGGCCTGCTGGCCATGGCCCTGAAAGACATCGGCGTTGACGCCAAGAGCTACACCGGCTGGCAGGTTGCCCTCAAAACCGACACTTCCCACACCAAAGCCCGCATCGAAAGCATCGATGACGAAAAAATGCGTGCCGACCTCGCCGAGGGCAAAGTCGTTATCGTAGCCGGTTTCCAAGGCATCAGCAGCGAAGGCAATATCTCAACTCTCGGCCGCGGCGGCTCCGATACCTCCGCCGTTGCACTTGCCGCAGCCCTCAAAGCCGACGAATGCCAAATTTATACCGACGTAGACGGCGTTTACACCACCGATCCGCGCGTCGTACCCGAAGCACGCCGCATGGACACGATCACATTCGAAGAAATGATCGAATTGGCCAGCCTCGGCTCAAAAGTTTTACAAATCCGCTCCGTAGAATTCGCCGGAAAATACAAAGTGCGCCTGCGCGTACTCAGCAGCCTGCAAGAAGGCGGCGACGGCACCCTGATTACCTTTGAAGAGGACGACAACATGGAAAGAGCAGCCGTAACCGGTATCGCATTCGACAAAAACCAAGCCCGTATCAACGTACGCGGCGTACCCGACAAACCCGGCGTTGCCTACCAAATCCTCGGCGCAGTTGCCGATGCCAACATCGAAGTCGACATGATCATCCAAAATGTCGGCAGCGAAGGCACAACCGACTTCTCCTTCACCGTACCACGCAGCGACTACAAACAAACCATCGAAATCCTGCAACAACGTCAAGACAGCATCGGCGCAGCCTACATCGACGGCGACGACACCGTATGCAAAGTCTCCGCAGTCGGCTTGGGCATGCGTTCACACGTCGGCGTAGCCGCCAAAATCTTCCGCACCCTCGCAGAAGAAGGCATCAACATCCAAATGATTTCAACTTCCGAAATCAAAGTATCCGTCCTGATTGACGAAAAATACATGGAACTGGCCACCCGCGTTCTGCATAAAGCATTCGACTTGGGCAACTAATTCCAGCCAATCAAAAGGCCGTCTGAAACTTTATTGTTTCAGACGGCCTTTTTAATTAAAACTTTGCTGTTTTAATCCTCAATCCTTTCCTTCTCTCGAAAAATGCTCAATCTCAAATCCGCTCTGACGATAAGTTCGGAAACGGTCTCGGGCTTCGGCCAAATCTTCTAAGCTGTTGCCCACAATTTCAAGGATACGGTTTGGAATGGCCGGGGCTTGGCTCCAGAAATCGGCAGACAGGTTTAAAACCGTGCAATCTTTCGGAATATTCGGCAGTGCATTTCCAAACGCAAGCAATACCGGCGTTTCAGACGGCATGGGGTCGGTAGGCAGCCAGACTTCATGCGGAATAAAGCTTTCGGGAATCTGCTGCCACAAATCAATGTCGAGTTGCTGCACTGCCGCGGCAGAATCCGACCACACCAAAATCTGCCCGCCATCGCGTATGGCGCGCGCAATCAGGCGGCAGGCAAAGGCGGCCGGTTGGGCGACATGTGTATAAAAAGTGGCTTTAGGCATGGCGTATTCTTTCGTTTAGGCAATGGATTGGCCGTTTTTAGACGGCCTTTTTGGTTTTCAACAATCTCAAGGCATTACCCAACACCAGCAGCGAGCTGAAACTCATGCCGAGCGCGGCGATCCACGGGGTCACGTAACCAAACACGGCCAGCGGAACGGCAACCAGATTGTATGCGCTCGCCCAAGTCAGGTTTTGGCGGATGATTTGATGGGTGCGGCGTGCCTGTTCCATCATCACGGGCAAAACGTTCAAATCATCATTGAGCAAAACCACATCGGCACCGTCGCGCGCCACATCGGCACTCGTGGCCACTGCGGCCGACACGTCGGCTTGGGCAAGGACGGGGGCGTCGTTGATCCCGTCGCCGATCATCATGACTTTACGTCCTTGTTTTTGTAGATTTTCTACATAGGCCAGCTTGTCTTCTGGCGTGGCTTCGGCACGATAGGCATCCAAACCCAGCTCTTGCGCAACTTGGGCGACGGCAGCCTGACGGTCGCCGCTTAAAAGGTGCAGACGGATGCCGTGCTGTTTCAGGTTTTGCAACATTTCGGCGGCGCTGTCTTTGATTTGGTCTTCCAGCAAAAAGGCCGTCTGAAAACCGCTTTGATTGCCCAAGAAAATAATGCCGCCTGTGTGGTCGATATGGGCAAATGTTTCAGGCAGATTGCCGGCAATTTCTGAAACAAACGCCGCTTTGCCCAAAGCCCACACTTGGGTTTCGCCATCCAATTCGATTTGCGCGCTGACACCGTGTCCGATACGGTTGACCCGTTGCTGCACTTTCACATCAAGCGCGGATACAGGGCCGTCTGAAAGCGTATGGTTTAAAATGGCACGGGCGATGGGGTGTTCGGATTGCTGCTCCAATGCTTGGGCAATGGCAAGGGCTTGGGCTTCGTTCAGACGGCCTGCGCTCAACATCCGGCTGACAGAAAGCTGCCCTTTGGTCAGCGTACCGGTTTTATCGAACACGACGTCGCCAATTTGGGCAAGCGTTTCCAGGCTTTGTTTGCCGCTGATGAGAATGCCGTCTTTGGCCAGCGCACCGGTAGAAGCAGCCAGCGCGGTCGGTGTGGCAAGCGACAAGGCACACGGGCAGGTGATGACCAGCAGGGCAACGGTAATCCATAAGGCAGTGTGCGCGTCGGCATACCAAGCCCAGCCGATAAAAACAGGAATGGCAAGCAAGAGTTCGCCAAACACAAAACTGGACGCGTATTTTTCAGCCAACTCGGCGGCACGCGGTTTTTGCGCCAGCGCACGGTCGAGCAGTTTGACGATATGGGACAGGCGCGTGTTGCCACCGGTATGGTCGGTGCGGATGATTAAAGGGCTGCTGGTGTTGAGCGTGCCGGCAGTTACTTTTTCAGACGGCCTTTTCACGATGGGCAGGCTTTCGCCGGTCAACATGGCTTCGTTGACTTCGCTCTCGCCGGACAAAACCGTACCGTCCACCGGAATGACTTCGCCGGGCTTCACAACAATCGTATCGCCGATATTGAGGCGGACGACTGCTGCTTCCTCGATGGCTTCGCTTTCCGGATAAGACGGCAAACGGTGGCAGAATGCCGGAACCAGTTTGACCAACCGCTCCGCCGCATCGCCTGCTTTGCGTCGGGCAATCTGTTCCATAAAACGCCCGCCCAACAGGAAAAACAACAGCATGGCGATGGATTCAAAATACATGCCCTGCCCTGCGTTGGTGGCCAGACTGTAAATACCGGCGATAAAGGTCATCACAATGGCAATGGCAATCGGCGTATCCATGCCGACACGGCGGTTTTTCCAGTCGCGCCATGCGCCGCGGTAAAACGGCAACGCGCTGTAAAACACAACGGGCAACACCATCAAAAAGCCGCCCCAATGCAGGATTTCCAAATAAAGCGGCTCGATGTCGCCGCCGTAAAAATAAGTCGGCAGGGCAAACATCATCGTCTGCATCATGCCCAGACCGGCCACGGCCAATCTGACGATAAACTGCTTGCGCTCTTTCTGCGCCTGCGCTTCGATTTTTTGCGCATCATAAGGCGCGGCGGTATAACCGGTTTGGCGGATTTTCAGCAAAATATCCGACAATTCGATGTGGGCGCTGTCCCACACCACGCGGCAGCGGTGTGTGCTGTAATTCAAATCCACACGCACCACGCCCTTCATGCGCAACAACTGCTGCTCAATCAGCCACACACACGCGGCGCAGGTAATGCCGCCCAGCATCAACACCGCCTCGCGTTCATCCCCAACGCCTACCTCGACAAAGTCCGCCTGCACTTCGGGCAAATCGTACAGCTTTAATTGCGACAACACTTCCGGCGGCGGCAATTCGGATTTCTCCGCGTCGGCAGTACGCTGTTTGTAATAATTGCCCAAACCGGCATCAATAATACTCTGCGCCACCGCTTGGCAGCCTGCACAGCAGGTTTCGTGTTCTTCGTCTTCAAAACGAACCGTCAGATGCAGATGCTCGGGGACTTCAAGCCCGCAATGAAAGCAGTTTTTTTTGGGGTGTGTGGGAGATGTCATCATGTGTTCGATTTATTTTTCAGACGGCCTGAAACAACCGTCCCATGGTGTTACATTTTAGCAAAAAGCGTTTTTCCGCCTCTTTTCATTCAATTTTGAATTAACAGGCTGTCGGATTTTATAAAAAATATGGAAAACAAAGTATTGACCGTTTATCAAACGATGAACGGTAACATATAAATACCGTTTATCTTTAAAAACTTCCGATTATTTTAATGTAAAAATGGAACTTTTTTAAAAATCCCGATACATTCTTTGTTGACCTCAATCCATTTAAGCAGCATACTTTAGGCATTCCGCGAAGACGGAAATCAAAAAACACACATTTACTTATAAAACTAACTTATTGGGAAACCTCACCATGATTGATCGCCTTATGCCTATTTTTGCCGTTATCGGCATTTTGTCCAGCACCGTATACCTGAGCCTCGCCGCTTGGATGCTTTACGAAAGCGTGTTCAAAAAGAAAAGCCCTCTGTCGGCATAATCCTCAGATTTAGAATTTTACGGTAAGGCCGTCTGAAGATTCAGACGGCCTTGTTTCATTTAACATCAAGCATTCGGCTGTACGGCCAATTCAATCATCGCTTCGCGCAAACCGTCCAGGCCCAAACTTTTGGCAACGGAAACATTCACGCCGACTGCCTGCCCGGAATTGTCGCGCAAAATGCCTGCTTCACGCATACCCGACGGTAGCAAATCGATTTTGTTGTACACCAC
Source organism: Neisseria sp. P0004.S004 (assembly GCF_051963335.1). Lineage (NCBI taxonomy): Bacteria > Pseudomonadati > Pseudomonadota > Betaproteobacteria > Neisseriales > Neisseriaceae > Neisseria > Neisseria sp. P0004.S004. Next base: position 70,487 of record NZ_JBQCUK010000009.1, on the reverse strand, counting down.
CAATTGCGGAATTTCATGCGCGCCGATTTCTTCCAAGACTTCGTTGACATCGTCCATCTGCCGTTCAAAATCGGGATTGGACGCATCAACGACGTGCAGCAGCACATCCGCCATCGCCGTCTCTTCCAAAGTGGCGGAAAACGCCGACACCAGCTTGTGCGGCAAATCGCGGACGAAGCCGACGGTATCGGTCAAAATCACGCTCGCCTCATGCGACAGGAACAGTCGACGCGCAGTGGTATCTAAAGTGGCGAACAACTGGTCTTTCGCCAATACGTCCGCTTTAGTCAAACGGTTGAACAGGCTGGATTTTCCGGCATTGGTATAGCCGACGATGGCAAAGGTTTTCAGACGGCCGCTCATGCGCGATTTGCGGCGCGTGGCACGTTGTTTGCGGACATCGGCAAGCTGTTTTTTCAATGCCGTGATTTTTTGTCCGATTAAACGGCGGTCGGTTTCCAACTGGGTTTCGCCCGGCCCTTTCAAGCCGATGCCGCCCTTCTGACTTTGCAAATGTCCATAACCGCGTACCAGCCGTCCGCTCAAGTGGTTCAGCTGGGCCAACTCCACCTGCAACTTACCTTCCTGCGATTGGGCGCGTTTGGCAAAAATCGCCAAAATCAAACCCACTCTGTCAAGGACGCGGCATTGAAGCTCTTTTTCCAGATTACGCTCTTGTGTCGGCGTGAGTTCGTGGTTGAACACGACCAACCCGACATCATGCTGCTTGACCGCTGTCGCCAATTCTTCTGCCTTGCCCGTACCGACAAACAAAGCCGGATGCGGTTTGTCGCGACGCGAAGTTTCGATAGAAACCAAATCGCCGCCGGCTGCGCCCACCAATTCTGCCGCTTCGGTCAAGGCCGTCTGAAAGCCGCGCTCGCGCGTTTCGTTTGCGCCGGAATAGTCCGCCGTCAACATCACGCCGACCAAGAGGACGCGTTCGGGCTTTTCCAAAGATTTATCGACGGAAAACAGATTGCGCTTGCTCAAAAAATTTCCTTTCAGACGGCCTGACAGCTGGGTCAAAGTCCTGATTAACGGTTTTTCAAAATATCGGCAAAATATTCGGTTACTTCTGCCAAACGTCCGCCCTGCGCAGCATAAGGCTGCATGACAGCCACCAGCTGCTCCAACACTTCGCGCGTTTCGGTTTGCGCGTGTTCGCGGTAGAGCCACATATTTTGCATGGTCACCGTGGTCAATGCCTCGCGTACATTCAGCAAGAGCAAGTGGCGGCAAGACTCATAGCCTTGGCGCAAATCGCCGGCCGCATAGGCGGTAACCGACAATTCATAGTCGATGTCCAACTGATAAACATTGTTTTGGACAAAAAGAATATCGTCTTTCGGGAACGGAATGCGTTTCGCCATCAGGCCGATTGCATGGGAAATGCGGTATTTTCCCTCCTGACGCAGCATGGTTTGCGCAAGGTAGAGGCACTCGGCACGGCGCGGGTTGTAATCGTAGCCTGCCAACCAAGTCGCCAAGGCTTCATCGCGTTTGCCCATTAATTTGTAGCACTCGCCCAGCTGTTGGTAAGAAACCGTTACTTCTTCGACCCAACCGCCCAACTCGATGCGTTTTTTAAACCATTCGCTCGCACGCTCGGGCATATCGGAATCCCAATAAGAACGCGCCGCATAAAAGGCGTAACGCGGTTTCAGGTCTTCATCTTCGGGGCTGTAAAACGCTTTTTCCAAAGAAACGGCGTCAAGCAGGTATTTGTTCGCCATGTTGCTGCGCGCGCCGAAACGGCCGCTGAGGACCATATAGTCGCCATGAAGCGTGGCTTCGCTGGTATCTTGTTTGTCGGTTTCGATAAACTCGTGCAACACGCCGCGCCAGTAGAATGTACCGTCATTGCGCAACAACAGCGGACGGTAATAAATCACGCTGCCCGTAGCATTTCTCATGCGGAGGCGGTAGCGGTCGGCGGTCAGCTCGGGCAATTCCAATTTGCCTTCAAAGCGGTCGTCCGCATCAAAAATCAACACGTAATCGGTTTTGCCTTTTGCGTGTTTCAACGCCTGATTGCGGTTGTATGCAAAATTTTGCCAACCATCATGATGAATCTCGCCCGCGATGCCCTTTGCATCGAAAAAGCGGCGGATCACGCCGACGGTATCATCGGTCGAGCCGGTATCGCTGATGACATAGTAGTCAAGTTTGATGTGGTCGGTGATGTTGGCCAGTGTTTCTTCGATGATTGCCGCTTCGTTTTTGACAATCATATTCAAGCAGATGGTTTGGGACATTTTCAATAGCCGCATTGGTTTGGAAAGGTATTATTTTACTTTAGCATTTTGTTTTTTGCACACAAAATACTCAGGCCGTCTGAAGATTGCCTTTCAGACGGCCTGAAGTTGATTTTGCCTTATCTTTTTTCCTGACGGCGTATCAGATACACCGCCAACAGTGCAAACAAAACCGTCGGCAATGCGCCTGCCAAAAACGGCGGCACGCCGTACAACTGGCTGGTAAAGCCGAAGAGTCGTCCGGCAAAGTGGAACAGCAAACCGAGACAGATACCGCCGAAAAGTTTCAAGCCCATATTGCCGTGGCGCGTGGTTTGCGGGGTAAAGGCGAAGGCAACAAGTGCCATCACCCATGCGGCAACGGGATACACCAGCTTGCGCCACCATGCGATGGCATAGACTTGGGTATTTTGGTTGTTTTTTTCCAGATGGTCGATGTAGGTGGTCAATTCGCCGACAGACATTTGGTCGGGCTTGACGAGCAATACGTCCATCAGGTTGCGCTTGACGGAAATCGGCCAGTTTTCTTCGGCGGTAGTGGAAACCTCGACTTTATCTTCGCCCAATATGCTGCGGCGGATGTTTTTCAGCTGCCAGCTGCCGTCAGGATTCAAAACGGCGGATTCTGCTTCAGCCGCTTGGGTCAGTTCGTTTTTATCGTTGCGCTGCCAAATTTTGATGCCCAAAAGCGTATGGTCGGGCAGCATTTCACGCACGTTGATGATGCTGTTTTTTTCTTTCAGCCAAAGGCCGGTATTGCCGGTACTGATTTTGCCGTTGATGGCGGCGGCTTTGATGTTTTCGGCTTTTTGGCTCAGCGTGGGGGCAACCCATTCGCCAAGCGCGACGGTGGCAATGGCGAAAATCAAACCGAACTGCGACAGAATCAACAGCAGCTTTTTGGTGCTCATGCCGCTGGCTTTGATGACGGTCAGCTCGCTGCCGGAAGCCAGTTGGCTGAGGGAAATCAGGCCGCCGATCAAAACGGCAAGCGGCATCAGTTCATACGCGCGCGCAGGCATCTGCATTAAAACATACTGCCCCAATTTTGCGCCGTTATAGCTGCCTTTTCCAAGATCGCCGACTTCGTTGATGATTTCAAAAAAGCTGTACAAAGCGAGGAAGGCAAGGAGGGCGTAAACCGCCATAACCGCCATTTGACGGATGATGTAACGTGAAATCAGGTTCATTTTCCGCCTTTCAATGTCAGACTTTTGGCAATCGCCTGCCAGAAGGGTTGGCTAGGCATACTGCGCACGCGCAGCAGGACGACGGCAATCACAAACATGATGATGTGCATGGGCAGCAGTCCGAGCCAAAAATGGATTTTGCCGTCTTCCACGGCGTTGCGCAGGAAGGTCAGCCCGTTTTGGTAAACCAAAAACAAACCGATGGCAATCAAGATATTGTAAGTGTGGCCGCTGCGCGGGTTGAAATAGGAAAGCGGCACGGCAAGCAGGCACAGCAACAAAACGCTGACGGTCAAGGAAATACGCCACATCAATTCCGCTTGGTGTTGGGGATTGCTGCTGCCAATCAGTTGGGCGGTCGGGATGGTACGTCGGTGTGAAACAGGGTCGATGAGTTTGGGCGTGGTGCTGATAATCAGGCTGAGCTTTTGGAAAGAAACGCGGTTGTAATCGGCTTTGCCGGGCGTACCGCTGTAACGGTAGCCGTCGCGCAATTCAAGCGTACGTTTGTTGTCGGTTAGCGAAAAATTGCCCTCTTTGGCAAAAACGATGTTGTCGTTGCCGTTTTTATCCTGCTCGCGCAGGAACAGGTTTTTCATGATGCCGGATTCGGTATCGAAGGTTTCGACAAAATAAACCCTGCCGTTGCGCTTGCCCAAGTTATTGAACTCGCCGGCTTCCACCAAAGACAATTCCTGCTTCTGCTTCAAGATTTCGGCATATTCGCGGCTGCGCAACTCTGCCCACGGCATCACCCAAAGCTGCATGACGGCAATCAAAATGGCAAACGGCACGGCAAACTGCATGACCGGGCGTATCCATTGTTTCAACGCCAATCCGCAGGAAAGCCAGACCGACATCTCGCTGTCGCGCCAGTAGCGGGTCAATACGGTCAGCGTACTGATAAATGCGGTCAACACCAGCAAAAGCGGGGTCATGCCGATGACCCAGAAACCGACCAAGGCCAACACGGCATCGATGGCTACGCGCCCGTCGGCTGCGCGGCCAAGCAGGTTGATGGCCTGCGTGGACACCAATACCGCCAAGAGGACGACAAAGATGCCGACGGCGGTAAAGGAAAGTTCTTTAATAAAGTTTCTTTGGTAAATCATAAGATTGAGCGTGGTATACGGTTTATGGGAAACCCATATTTATTCATAAGGCTTCAGACGGCATGACACAAATGGAGTACAATGATTTTCATCTGTTCGGACGGTTGGTCAACAGGCCGTCTGAATAACCGACAACCGTTCCAATCAGGAGAATAAACGTGAAATTTAGCACAAAAGCCGAAACTTTGCAGGCTCAACAGGCAGGTATGCAATTATTTGTCTGCGCCGAAGCATCGCAACTGAGCAACCCGACTGCCCTCGCCCTCTTCGCTTCCCTTGAAGAAGGTCAAAATTTCGCCGACACCAAAATCCCGACGGACAACGGTTTGCAGGCAGTCGCCGTCGCCCGCCTCGAAAAAACCGACCGCGTCGCATTGAACAAAGCCGCCGCCGAAGCCGCCAAATGGGCGCAAAACCAAGAAACGGTCAATGTGGACGTTCACGCCTTTGAAGAAGCGCAAGCAGCAGCCGTTGCCGAAGCGTTTGCGATTGCGTTCGGCAACGCCGCCTACCGTTTCGACCGCTACAAAAAAGAAGCCAAACCGGCCAAATTTGCAGAAGCCGTGTTCCACAGCGCACACGAAGCCGCCGTTAAAGAAGCCCTGCGCGTTGCCGAAGCGCAGGTTTACGGACAAAGCCTCTGCCGCGACTTGGGCAATGCCGCGCCCAACGAATGCACGCCTGAGTTCCTCGCACGTACCGCCAAAGCCGAAGCCGAAAAACTGGGCGCACACGCCAAAATCATTGAAAAAGACTACATCAAAGAAAACATGGGTTCGTTCTGGTCTGTCGCCAAAGGCAGCGTCGAAGACCCATATTTGGTCGAACTGAGCTATTTCGGTGCGGCCGACAAAGAAGCCGCACCTGTGGTATTGGTCGGCAAAGGCATTACCTTCGACACCGGCGGCATTTCCCTCAAACCCGGCCTGAACATGGACGAAATGAAGTTTGACATGTGCGGCGCGGCAACCGTCATCAGTACCTTCTGCGCCGCCGTCAAACTGCAACTGCCGATCAACCTGATTGCCATCGTCGCCACTTGTGAAAACATGCCTTCCGGCGCAGCCAACAAACCGGGCGACGTCGTAAAAAGCATGAAAGGCTTGACCATCGAAGTATTGAACACCGATGCCGAAGGCCGTCTGATTTTGTGCGACGCGCTCACTTACGCCGAGCAATTCAAACCCAAAGCCGTCATCGACGTCGCCACCTTGACCGGCGCGTGCATCATCGCCTTGGGACATGACGTCAGCGGCGTGATGGGCAACAATCAGGATTTGATCGACAGCCTGCTTGCCGCCTCCCGCAACGTGGACGACAAAGCATGGCAACTGCCGCTTTTCGAGACCTACAAAGACCAGCTCAAATCCAACTTCGCCGACATCCCCAACATCGGCACGCCCGGCGCAGGCACGATTACCGCCGCCACCTTCCTGTCTTATTTCACCGAAGACTACCCGTGGGCGCACCTCGACATCGCGGGTACGGCATGGAAATCCGGCAGCGAAAAAGGCGCGACCGGCCGCCCCGTTCCCTTGTTGCTGAACTATCTGCGCAATGTGAAATAAATCTTGAGGGAAGCCTGCGGGGTTAATCGTTTCAACCCTGCAGGCCGTCTGAAAACGGAATCCGCATTATCTGACTCAACCTGACAAACGGAGAACCATGATGAAACCACTATTTGCCGCATTATCTGTCGCCCTTCTGCTCGGCACATCTCTAAACGCTCAAGCCGCCGAACAAACCACCCCCACCGACCGCAGCATCCAAGTGTACAAAAAAGCCGACTTGGCAGAATGGAACCGCGAAAACGCAGCCGGAGGCCAAGGCCCGTTGCTCGGCAGCTTTGCCTTCACGCGCCATCAAACCGCCGACCAAGACGCATTCAAAGAAATCGGCTGGCTCACATTGCCGCCGGGCGCTTCCATCGGTCAGCACAAACATACCGGCAATGAAGACGTTTACATCATCGTATCCGGCAAAGGCCTGTTTACCGACAGCGAAGGCAAACAAACCGAAGTCGGCGCCGGCGACATTACCATCGCCCGCCCCGGCCAGTCCCATGCACTCAAAAATATCGGCAAAAAGCCGTTGGTATTCTTGGATTTGATTGCAGAGACTGCTGGCGCTAAAGCCGCCGAAACCAAGTAAATTTTCAATGAAAACAAATAATCTGCCGTGATTTAGAACCAGGCAGCAGAAAGATTGTTCCGTTTTCATTTAAACCCGTATACAAACCAAAGGCCGTCTGAAAACCACGCTTCGTTTTCAGACGGCCTTTTTTCTCAAAAATCTTATCATATTAATAATGAAATGTTATATAATAACAGCCTTTCGAAATATGATGAGAAACTAAAATGACACAAACCACACTCAAACCCATTGTTTTATCTATTCTTTTAATCAGTACCCCCATCCTCTCCCAAGCGCATGAAACCGAGCAGTCGGTTGACTTGGAAGAGGTTACTGTCGTCGGTAAAAGCCGTCCGCGCGCCACTTCGGGGCTGCTGCACGCTTCGACCGCCTCCGACAAAATCATCTCCGGCGATACCTTGCGCCAAAAAGCCGTCAACTTGGGCGATGCTTTGGACGGCGTACCGGGCATTCATGCTTCGCAATACGGCGGCGGCGCGTCTGCTCCCGTTATTCGCGGTCAAACAGGCAGACGGATTAAAGTGTTGAACCATCACGGCGAAACGGGCGACATGGCGGACTTCTCGCCAGACCATGCCCTGATGGTGGACAGCGCCTTGTCGCAACAGGTCGAAATCCTGCGCGGCCCGGTTACGCTCTTGTACAGCTCGGGCAATGTAGCCGGTTTGGTCGATGTTGCCGATGGCAAAATCCCCGAAAAAATGCCTGAAAACGGCGTATCGGGCGAAGCCGGATTGCGTTTGAGCAGCGGCAATTTGGAAAAACTGACATCCGCAGGCATCAATATCGGTTTAGGCAAAAACTTCGTGCTGCATACCGAAGGCTTGTACCGCAAATCGGGCGATTACGCCGTACCGCGCTATCAAAAAGAAGAAGGCCGTCTGAAACGACTGCCCGACAGCCATGCCGATTCAAAAACAGGCAGCATCGGCCTGTCTTGGGTTGGGGATAAAGGTTTCCTCGGCGTGGCGTACAACGACCGCCGCGACCGCTACGGCCTGCCTGCCCACAGCCATCTCTACGATGACTGCCACGCCGACATCATCTGGCAAAAGAGCTTGATTAACAAACGCTATTTGCAGCTTTATCCGCACCTGCTGACTGAAGAAGACATCGATTACGACAATCCGGGCTTGAGCTGCGGCTTCCACGACGACGATAATGCACACGCCCATGCCCACAACGGCAAACCGTGGATAGACCTGCGCAACAAACGCTACGAACTCCGTGCCGAATGGAAGCAGCCATTCCCCGGTTTTGAAGCCCTGCGCGTACACCTGAACCGCAATGACTACCACCATGACGAAAAAGCAGGCGATGCAGTAGAAAACTTCTTCAACAACAAAACACACAACGCCCGTATCGAGTTGCGCCACCAACCCATAGGCCGTCTGAAAGGCAGCTGGGGCATACAATATTTGGGACAAAAATCCAGCGCGCTTTCCGCCCTCCCCGAAACCGTCCAACAACCGATGTTGATTGACAACAATGTGCGCCATTACAGCCTTTTCGGTGTAGAACAGGCAAACTGGGACAACTTCACGCTTGAAGGCGGCGTACGCGTGGAAAAACAAAAAGCCTCCATCCAATACGACAAAGCCCTGATTGATCGGGAAAACTACTACAACCAACCCCTGCCCGACCTCGGTGCGCACCGCCAAACCGCCCGCTCGTTCGCGCTTTCCGGCAACTGGTATTTCACGCCCCAACACAAACTCAGCCTGACCGCCTCCCATCAGGAACGCCTGCCGTCAACGCAAGAGCTGTACGCACACGGCAAACACGTCGCCACCAATACCTTTGAAGTCGGCAACAAACACCTCAACAAAGAGCGTTCCAACAATATCGAACTCGCGCTGGGCTACGAAGGCGACCGCTGGCAATACAATCTGGCACTCTACCGCAACCGCTTCGGCAACTATATCTACGCCCAAACCTTAAACGACGGACGCGGCCCCAAATCCATCGAAGACGACAGCGAAATGAAGCTCGTGCGCTACAACCAATCCGGCGCCGACTTCTACGGCGCGGAAGGCGAAATCTACTTCAAACCGACACCGAGCTACCGCATCGGTGTTTCCGGCGACTATGTACGAGGCCGTCTGAAAAACCTGCCGTCCCTACCCGGCAGGGAAGATGCCTACGGCAACCGTCCTTTCATCGCACAAGACGACCAAAATGCCCCTCGTGTTCCGGCTGCGCGCCTCGGCGTCCACCTGAAAGCCTCGCTGACCGACCGCATCGATGCCAATTTGGACTACTACCGCGTGTTCGCCCAAAACAAACTCGCCCGCTACGAAACGCGCACGCCCGGACACCATATGCTCAACCTCGGCGCAAACTACCGCCGCAATACGCGCTATGGCGAGTGGAATTGGTACGTCAAAGCCGACAACCTGCTCAACCAATCCGTTTACGCCCACAGCAGCTTCCTCTCTGATACGCCGCAAATGGGCCGCAGCTTTACCGGCGGCGTGAACGTGAAGTTTTAAAATCGGACAGGCAAATAAAAAAGGTTTTCAGACGGCCGTCTGAAAACCTTTTTCTTGTTTTAGCCAATCATTTAAAACTGACTATTAATCTTTCAACACATCTTGCACAGCCGCTTGAATTTTAGCCGCCGCTGCTTCGATTTGCTGCTGTTCGGTAGATCGGCTTGCCACTGTTTCAGCCGGAGCAGCTTGTGAAACTGGCGCGGCTTGTGGAGCTGCGGCTTTAGGCTCAGATTCAGTTTGTGGCGCAGTCAGCGGCAAACGCGCCAATACAGTGCTGACGCCGGTGACTTTATCGCCAATCGCCACTTGCGCCTGCGCATCGACAGGCAGATACATATCCACGCGCGAGCCAAAGCGGATAAAGCCATAGCGTTCACCGCGAGACAGTTTTGCACCTGCTTGGGTGTAGCACAAAATACGGCGCGCCACCAAACCGGCCACTTGAACAAAAGTAATTTCACGACCAGAAGCCGTAGTCGCCAACACCGCATTGCGTTCGTTTTCCGTGCTGGCTTTGTCCAAATCCGCATTCACGAATTTGCCTTTGTTATAGACCACTTTCGTTACCGTACAATCGGCAGGCGATTTTTGCGAATGCACGTTGAACACGTTCATAAAAATACTGATTTTCAAAGCATCGACATCACGATACGGATCGCGTGCGCGCTCGACCACCACGATACGGCCGTCAACCGGGCTCAACACCGCTTCAGGATTTAGCGGAATCTCACGCGCAGGGTCGCGGAAAAACTGCAAAGCAAATACAGTAAACACCCAAAACGGCAAAGACCACCAGCCGCAACACATCGACACCAGCAGGCTCAAAGCCAAACCGCCGCCGATAATCGGCCAGCCCTCACGGGCGATAATCGGGTGGGGATACAAACGGTTCATCACTTATCCTTCATTTAATAATTTCAAAATTGTCGCCATTATATCTGAAACTCCAAACATTGAGGCCGTCTGAAATGTTCAGACGGCCGGTGTCTTTTGTAAAAAATACTCAACATAGATAAAGTTTCAGTTTCGGCAACACAATGACGCAGCGTCCTCAACAAGCGGCTCAGACGAGCCAACAACTCGCCGCAAATATCATTTTGACCAAACCTCTGCCCTCGATTATCTCGACAAGCCCAGTATGACCGCCAACACTAGCCAAATCCAATGCCGACGGCGCGATGTAGAAAACAAAGCGCGTTGAGACAGCAAACGCGTTTGGCTCAACTGATACGCCACATCTGCCAACATTACCAAGCGATTAGTCTGCCGAGCATTACTTTCTTCCGCTTTACGCAGTTTCAAATTTTCCGCTTCAATCCGCAGCCACACCAGCTTGGCCTCCAAAAGCAGCAGCTCGCGTGCTTCTTCATACTCCTGTTGCTTCATCGTCCGCACCCTTGTCTATCTCACCGCGCAAATACGCAATGTCCGTCCGAATATCCTGCAAGGTCTCAGCCACACGACTGCCCTGCTCCCGATAATCTGCCGATACTTTGCGGAACAATACGGCAATAATCAGCAGGCTTACGAAGAAAATGCCAAAAAATACCCACAACGCCGCCACATCCGACAGCACACGGTTCAAGCCGAACAGCAAACCGACCAAGCCCACCATCAACAGCGCGCCGGACAACACCAGCCAAATCGCCAAACGGAACACATTCTCCGCCTGACGCGTCAAATCCAAACTCAATACCTGCAAACGCAACAGCAGCAAATCCGCGCCCTGATTCAACAAAGCCTTGCCATGTTCAAAACGCTGGCGAATTCCCATCTCGATTATCCTTTTTCTCAGGAACAATAAGGCTAAGGCCGTCTGCACGGCGCAATGAAATCCATGATTTCATGTACACGCCTGTTCAGACGGCCTTAACATATTCACATTAACGGCGGTTCAACAACACACCGACCACCAAACCGGCCAATGCAGCAAAACCCATCGCATAATATGGTTTTTCATGCACTACTTCATCAGCGTGTTTGGCACCGCGTTTCAAACGCTCGCCCGCATCGGCTTCAAATTCGGCAAAACGCTCTTTGCCTTCTTTCAAACGCTCCTGAGCCGCTTCTTCAAACTGCTCGTATTTCTCACGCGCACGCTCGGCATGATGGCGCAGACGCTCGCCGGCTTCTTCTTCAAAACGGCTCAAACGCTCTTTGGCCACAGCCAATTTTTCTTCCAATTTGGCTCGGGCTTTGCCGCCCTCTTCCGAACCGGCTTCCACACCGTCGCGGTACAACTCTTCCACATCATCCATCACTTCTCGGATGTCTTTCAGCAAAGCCTCGCGACGTGCTTCAAAATCGTGTTTTTTCATGTTTTTCTCCTTGAGATAGGTTGATATGGTTACAGACTGTTTATCTGTTAATCAATTATAAACATTTCTCTCCGGTTATCGCATTAATTCCAATCAAATTAAGTATCAAATATGTAAAAACAACCAAATGAAATTAAAAAAGGCCGTCTGAAAATTTCAGACGGCCTATTAAATACCTTTTACACAGCCTATTCCAATATTCTTTCTTGGTAAAAAAAGATATAATTTCATATCATTACAATTTCTTAACAAAGGTATCACGATCATGGCAATCAATCCCACCAAACTTTTTGACGGACTGGCCAAGCTCGTGCAGTCGGAAGACAAAGCAAACTTCATCTATGGCTTCCTGCGCCTGTTCGATACCCCGAAAGCCACCATTACCAAACTGCAAAACCAAACCCCCGGCACCAACGTTGCCGATATGCCCCTGCATGGCGAAATTGCCCTCAGCCGCAAACTCTATTTCAAACCCGTCGCCCCCGATTCAGACATATACGACGTCCTGCAAGACCTGAAACAATCCGCCACAGCCGACAAAAACAAAATCCGCTTCTTTATCGTAACCGATTTTCAAAACATCGCCGCCTACGATATCCAAGCCGACGACTACCTCGAATGCGCCTACACCGATTTAGCGCAAAACTACGGCTTTTTCCTTCCCCTTGCAGGCTTGGAAAAAAGCAGCGGATTTGAAGAAAATCCCGCCGACACCAAAGCCGCCGAAAAAATGGGGCGCCTTTTCGACCACATCCGCCGCACCAACCATCTTGAAAAACCCGAAGACATCCATGCCCTCAATGTCTTCCTGACCCGCCTGCTCTTCTGCTTTTTTGCCGAAGACACCAAAATCTTCCCAAAAGACAGCTTTACCAAACTCATCGAAAGCCATACGCACAAAACCGGCGAAAATGCAGACGAAGTCCTGACTGCACTTTTCCAAACCCTCGACACGCCCCCTGAAAAACGTTCCGAAGCCCTGCCTGTCCATCTTGCAAGTTTCCCCTATGTCAACGGCGGACTTTTCCAAGCAGACGAGCCCATCCCCGATTTCGATACCCGCACCCGCCGCCTTTTGCTCGAATGCGGCAAACTCAACTGGTCTGAAATCAATCCCGACATCTTCGGCTCCATGTTTCAAAGCGTGATAGACCCGAAACAGCGCAGCCGATTGGGACAGCACTACACTTCCGTCCCCAACATCATGAAGGCCATCAAGCCGCTCTTTCTTGACGAGCTTCAGACGGCGTTTCAAGACATCTTCAAACGCTATCCCAGCAATGAAGGCCGTCTGAAAGCCCTATACAGCCTCTCCATGCGGCTGGGCAACATCAAAATCTTCGACCCTGCCTGCGGCAGCGGCAATTTCCTGATTATCGCCTACAAAGAGCTGCGCCGCCTCGAAATCGAAATCTTCAAAGCCGTCAAAGACATCGACAGCAACGCCATTTTCAGCAGCCAAATCCGCCTCGACCAATTTTACGGCATCGAGCTGGACGACTTCGCCCACGAAATCGCCATGCTCTCGCTTTGGCTGGCCGAACACCAAATGAACCTTGCCCACGAAAACGAGCTGGGCAACAGCCTGCCCACCCTGCCCCTTAAAAGCGGCGGCAACATTAAGGCCGCCAACAGCCTGCGCGAAGACTGGGAGGCCTTCTGCCCCCGCGGCAACCGTACAGAAGACGAAGTCTATATCGTCGGCAATCCCCCGTTTGGCGGCTCAAATTCACGCGACGAGGAACAAAACGAAGATATGGATATGGTTTTTGACGGCTGGAAAAAATACGGCGTCTTGGATTACGTTGCTTGTTGGTTTTGGAAAGGCGCACAATATATCCGCGCCAGCCGCGCCAGGCTCGCCCTTGTCGCCACCAATTCCATCAGTCAAGGCGACCAAGTTGCCACCCTCTGGCCCCCTATCTTCTCATTAGGCAACCGCATCGCCTTCGCCTACCAAACCTTCCCGTGGGCAAACAATGCCAAAGACAAAGCCGCCGTCCACGTCGTCATCATCGGTCTGGAAGCCACGCATCTTTCAGACGGCCTCAGCCCCAATAGCGCGCAGCCCAAGCTCTACAAACTCCTCGACAAGGAATGGCACAGCCAAAGCGTTGCCAACATCAGCCCCTATCTGATTGCAGGCAACAATCTTGCGGTTGCTTCCCGTGAACAGCCTTTATGCAACGTTTCCAAAATGGTTTACGGCAACAAACCCGTCGAAGGCGGCAACCTCATCCTGACCACAGAAGAAAAAGACAGCCTTATCGCCCGTGAGCCGCAATCTGCCAAATGGATTAAAAAACTGCTCGGTTCCGACGAATTCCTCAACGGCAAACAGCGTTGGTGCCTCTGGCTGACTGACCTGACCCAAGAAGACCTTGACAATCTGCCCGAAAAACATCCCCTCGTTGCCGAAAGGGTAGAACGCAACCGAGCCTACCGCGCCGCCGGTAGCAAAAACTCCGACCGCCTCAAGCTGGTTGGTACGCCGCATTTATTCCGCGATACCAACAATCCGGAAAACTACATCCTTGTTCCCTGCCATTCATCTGAAAATCGGGACTATATCCCTCTAGGTTTTTTGATAGATGGAACCATCAGTAACAATGCCAACCTAATCATCCCCAACGCCACCCTCTACGAATTCGGCATCCTCACTTCAGCCATGCACAACGACTGGATGCGCACTGTCGCAGGCCGTCTGGAAAGCCGTTATCGCTATTCCGGCACGATTGTGTACAACAATTTTCCTTGGCCCGAAGCCGGCGAAGCTGAAAAAGCCCGCATAGCCGCGCTTGCCGAAGACATCCTGCTTATCCGTGCCGACTACCCCGACCAAACCCTCGCGCAGCTCTACGATCCAGACAAAATGCCGCCGCCACTCAAAGAAGCCCACCTCCGCCTCGATGCCGCCGTTGACCGCCTCTACCGCGCCAAACCCTTTTCAGACGGCATGGAGCGTGTAGAATTTTTGTTTGATTTATACGAAAAAGCCGTCAACGGCCAAACCACGCCGTAAAACGGCATCTTTGCCCCGACATTACCGTCTTTAAAAGGAAAATATCTTGACTATCCCCCTGCTCCACGTCGAATACGGACAAACCGGCAACAGCACCAAACCAAACAATATGGGCATGCGCGAAATGCAGGCCAAAGCGTTTGCCAAACGCGACGCGCAATATCTGCTACTCAAAGCGCCGCCCGCCTCAGGCAAATCCCGCGCGCTGATGTTTTTGGCTTTGGACAAGCTGGCCCATCAAGGCATCAAAAAAGCGATTATCGCCGTCCCCGAAATGTCCATCGGCGGCTCGTTTGCCGATACCGAATTGGCGAAACACGGCTTTTTTGCCGATTGGCGCGTCAAGCCGGAAAACAACCTCTGCACCGGTAGCGGTGATGATAAAGACCAAGGCAAAGTGGATGCCTTTATCCGCTTTATGCGCGGCAACGACCAAGTTTTGGTCTGCACCCATGCGACGTTCCGCTTTGCTTTCGACAAACTCGCAGATGTCGGGGCATTTAATGACACGCTGGTGGCGATTGACGAGTTCCATCATGTGTCGGCGGAAGAAAACAACCGTTTGGGCGCAGTCTTGGACGAAATCATGCGCAACTCCTCGGCTCATATTATCGCCATGACCGGCTCGTACTTCCGAGGCGACGCCGTGCCGATTTTGAGCGAAGAAGACGAAGCCAAGTTTGAAAAAGTAACCTACACCTACTATGAACAACTCAACGGCTACCGATATTTGAAATCTCTGGGATTGGGCTACCATTTCTACCAAGGCCGCTATCTTGATGCTTTGGGTGAAGTGCTCGATCCGTCGAAAAAAACGATTATCCATATTCCCAACGTCAATTCGGGCGAAGCGGCGGTCGATAAGTATTCGGCTGTCGACCACATCATCGACACCTTGGGCGAATTTGTGGAAAAAGACCGTGAAACAGGCATCATCACGGTCAAAGCCCATGACGGCAGGCTGCTGAAACTGGCGGATTTGGTGGACGACCGTAAAACATCCGACCGTTCTTTAATTCAGGCATATTTACGCAATATCAAATCGCGCGATGATATGGATATTATTGTTGCGCTGGGTATGGCGAAGGAGGGTTTCGACTGGCCTTATTGCGAACATGTACTGACCATAGGCTACCGCAGCTCGATGACGGAAGTCGTCCAAATCATCGGACGCGCCACTCGGGATTGCGAGGGGAAAACCCATGCTCAATTTACCAATCTGATTGCGCAGCCTGATGCGGCAGATGAAGATGTCAAAGTGTCGGTCAATAATCTTTTGAAGGCAATTACGCTGTCGTTGCTGATGGAGCAGGTGTTGGCGCCCAATATCACGTTCCGCCGCCGCTCGGATATGAGGCCGGATGAACAGCCCAATCCGGGCGATGTGATTATCGAAGATACGACGCTGCCTGCTTCTAAAAAAGTCGTCGATATTCTGAATAAGGATTCAGACGACCTTATTGCTGCGTTGGTACAGGATACGCAGAATGCCAAACGCTATATTCAGGAAGACACGCCAGCCTCTGCCGTCAATGAAACCGCGCTGCCGAAAATTGTTGCCTGCCGTTATCCCGAGCTGTCGGTAGAAGAGCAAGACCAAATCGTGCAAGGGACGTTGACCAAAATGGCGGTAACCCAGGGCGGCGGTATCAAAGACGGCAAGGATTTGCCCGATAATGCACTTATCGAAGGCGAAAAAACCTATGTCAGACAAGGAGATTTTTTTGTCGATACGGTTAAGTTGCAAGAAGCCGGGCAGAGTTATTCTGTTGAAGAAACCATCAGGGAACGAGATTTGCCTGCCAATGCGAAAATCAAAAATCTGCAAACAGGCGAAGTCAAAACCGCTGACAACCGTTTTGTCAAAGTCGGCGAAAAATTTATCAATGTGGACAGGTTGAATGTGGATTTAATCCGCGAAGTCAATCCTTTCAGAGACGCATATGAAGTCTTGTCCAAAAATGTGGACGCGTCGCTGTTGAAAGCAATTCAGGATTATGTGCAGGCTGACCGCATCCAAATGACGGAAGATGAAGCCGCTATGCTGTGGCCGCGTATTAATGAATTTGTCCGCACCAACAATCGGATGCCTGACAAAGATTCAGACGACCCCTTGGAAAAACGCATGGGCGAGGCCTTAATCTATATCCGCAACAAAAAAGCGGAACGCATGGCAAGGGGCTGAATATGTTGCTAAAAGGTATGCGCGTTGATTATAAAATCAACAGCTTGGACGATATTTTCAATCATGACGATTTAGGCCTGCTGGCCGATGTCAAACCGATTGCCGCCAAAGCTGATGCCAATGCAATGGTTTTACAAACATTCGGCGAAATCGAAGCGTTTTTCAGACGGCATGGACGTTTACCGAATAAAGACGGTAATTTGGATGAAAAAATTTTAGATAGGAATTGGCAAGCCTTGCTGAACAACAAACAGCATTGTGAAACCCTCCGACAATACGATACGCTCAATTTGCTGAGGCCGTCTGAAAAAACGGAACGCTCTAAAGCAGAAAATGTGGTTACGCTGAAAGACATCTTCAATAATGACGATTTAAACCTGCTCGACGTGGGCAATACGGATATTTTCAGGATAGAACACATCCAACAGCGGACGATAAATGGTGCTCCCTATACGGACGAAGACAATGCGGTACGGCAACCCTGTGCGGACTTTTGGCGGTTTGAAGCTTGGTTCAAACAAATCCACCATATGCTCAAACACGGTAAAGCCCATTTTGAACGCCTCAAAACTGAAACCTTCCTTCAGCCGGGCGATGTGTTCCTATTGCACGGGGCTTTGTGTTACGTCGCTGATTTTGCAGAGACGGAAGACAGGAAAAGTACAAGGGGAAACAGACGGTTGCGCGTTATTTATGAAAACGGGACGGAATCTAACATCTTGACCCGTTCGCTCGCCCGCGCTGTCTATAAAGATGAAAACGGTAAAAAAGTCATGCTGTCCGATACTGAAGCCCTGCCGGATATGTTAACCGCCGATAATCAACCGGATTTGGTAACTGGACAGCTTTATATCGTCAAACTGCTTCAACCCAAACCGCAGCTTACCGCCTATAAAAATCTATACAAAATAGGCTTCACGACGGATACGGTGGAAAACAGAATCGCTAATTCGGAAAACGATACTGCTTTCTTAGAAAGCAAAGTTGTCCCTGTATTGTCTTTTGAATGCCGCAATATCAATCCGCATACGTTCGAGCGTTTATTGCACGCCTTCTTTGCTGCGCAAAAACTGAATATCCGTTTGATGGGGAAAGACGGGAAAACTTACATTCCCAACGAATGGTTTGATGTCGGATTGGATGTCATTGAAAAAGCCGCCGAATATATTGTCAACGGTACAATTAACCAATACAGAATGGACAACACAACTGGGAAAATTGTTCAAAAACTGACGAAGTAAAACAGTTTAACAATTAGGAGACTCTATCCTTATGCCCTTTCGGCATTGTCCTTACCAATATTGGTTTGATGTGCAGAATGTATTCTTATCTGCCATTTATCCCTCAAATTAAAGGCCGTCTGAAAGCTTCAGACGGCCTCTTCAATTCAGCTTAAAGACTTAAGTCTTATGCCAAACCTTTTGCTTTCAACACTTCCAGCATGGTGCTGCCCAATTCGGCAGGGCTGCGGGTGTAGGCGATGCCGGCTTTTTCGAAAGCGGCAAATTTCTCTTCGGCAGTACCTTTACCGCCGGAGATAATCGCACCGGCGTGGCCCATGCGTTTGCCTTTAGGAGCGGTCACACCTGCGATGTAGCCGACAACAGGTTTGGTTACGTTGGATTGGATGTATTCGGCTGCTTCTTCTTCCGCAGTACCACCGATTTCACCGATCATGATGATGGCGTCGGTATCTGGGTCTTCTTGGAAGAGTTTCAGTGCGTCGATTTGGTTCATACCAGGAATCGGGTCGCCGCCGATACCGATACAGGTTGATTGACCCAAGCCCAGTTTGGTGGTTTGTGCCACAGCTTCGTAAGTCAATGTACCGGAACGGGAAATAATACCGATGCGGCCAGGTTGGTGGATGTGGCCCGGCATAATACCGATTTTGCACTCGCCCGGAGTAATCACGCCAGGGCAGTTAGGGCCGACCAAACGTGTGCCGTTGCCGTTGGTTTCTAAGTAACGTTTGGCTTTGAGCATGTCCAGAGTAGGCACGCCTTCGGTAATTACAACAACCAAGCCTACGCCTGAATCAACGGCTTCAACGATAGAATCCAATACAAACGGAGCAGGAACGTAAATCACGGATGCGTCCGCGCCGGTTTCTTTAACGGCTTCTTTCATGGTGTTGAACACGGGCAGGTTCAGGTGGGTTTGACCGCCTTTACCCGGGGTAACGCCGCCGACAACTTTAGTGCCGTAAGCCAGAGCTTGTTCGGAGTGGAAAGTACCGTTTTTACCGGTGAAACCTTGAACCAATACTTTGGTGTCTTTATTAATCAATACGCTCATTCTTTTCTCCTTAGGCGTTTACGGCTGCAACAATTTTTTCGGCTGCGTCATTCAGGCCGTCTGCAGAAGTCAGTTTCAGACCTGATTCGTTCAGGATTTTCGCGCCGAGTTCGGCGTTGTTACCTTCCAAACGAACAACGACAGGAACGTTGACGTTGATTTCTTTAACGGCTGCCACGATGGCTTCCGCAATCATGTCGCAACGTACGATACCGCCGAAGATATTGATCAATACGCCTTGAACGGATTTGTCTTCCAAAATCAGTTTGAACGCTTCAACCACGCGGTCTTTGGTTGCGCCGCCGCCGACGTCCAAGAAGTTGGCAGGTTGGCCGCCTTTGAGTTTGATGATGTCCATAGTGGCCATTGCCAAACCGGCACCGTTAACCATACAGCCGATGTTGCCTTCCAGGGCAACATAGTTCAGGTCGAATTCAGAAGCTTTCAGCTCACGTTCGTTTTCTTGAGATTTGTCGCGCAAAGCGGCAATTTTCGGCAGACGGTAGAGCGCGTTGCTGTCGATACCGATTTTGCCGTCCACACAGGCCAAGTCGCCATTTTCACGGACTGCCAATGGGTTTACTTCAAACAGGGCGAAGTCGTTTTCGATAAACGCTTTGTACGCGCCGGTCATCAGTTTGACGAACTCGTTGATTTGTTTGTCTTTCAAGCCCAGTTGGAAGGCAACTTCGCGAGCTTGGCAAGGTTGCAGGCCGACCAGCGGATCAACGGTTACTTTGAAGATTTTTTCTGGAGTTTCGGCAGCAACTTTTTCGATTTCCACGCCGCCTTCGGTAGAAGCCATGAATGTAACGCGGCGGGTAGAACGGTCAACCACTGCGCCCAAGTACAGCTCGGTTTGAACCGGATACATGTCTTCGCAAACCAAAACGCTGTTGACAGGTTGGCCGTTGGCATCGGTTTGGTAAGTTACCAAGTTGGTACCAATCAGGCTTTCAGCCACTTCTTTAGCTTCTTCGCGGCTTTTAACGACTTTTACGCCGCCCGCTTTACCGCGGCCGCCGGCGTGTACTTGTGCTTTGACAACAGCGAATTTGCCGCCCAATTTGTCGTAAGCTGCAGCGGCTTCTTCGCCGTTGTGTGCCAAAATACCGCCTTGTACGGGCAAACCGTAGCTAGCCAGCAGTTCTTTAGCCTGATACTCGTGTAAATTCATGGATTTCTCCTTAAGGTGAGTGGGTTTTAGGAATCGCCCTGCGGCCAATCCCATATTTTCAGACGGCCCTACTATTTACTGAAGGGCAACCACATCCGCGCCAGCAGATACATGGTTGCGCCGCCTCCTCCGAGAATAAAAAAGACAATGCCTTTTTTACGCGAATTCGGGCAGAGCAGATAAACGGCAAGGCTGAAACTGATAAACAACAATGCCACGCGCCAAACCAATTCTTTATCTTTGAAACGGTTGAGCGTATAAGTTTCGGTCATCATCACATACATTTGCCACAATGCGGCCATACACATGCTGATGATGCCCGCCGGTATAAAGAAAATACCGACTATTTCTTTGTTCATAATGAATGTAAATGCTGTGTGTTTGTCTGACGGAATTATAAATCAGAAAACGAAGCTATCGAAACATTCAATTTGTCGAAGGCCTTAATGTCTATCAACCGTGCAAAGCGCGTTTGTCGGCCGCCAGGGCAGCTTCGTGAACCACTTCGGACAAGGTTGGGTGGGCATGGATAATGCGGGCGATGTCTTCGCTGCTGGCGAAGAATTCGAGCGCAGTCACGCCTTCGGTAACCAATTCGCTGACAACCGGGCCAATCATGTGTACGCCCAAGATACGGTCGGTTTTGGCATCTGCCAACACTTTAACCGTGCCTTTGGCTTTGCCCATGGCCAATGCGCGACCGTTTGCGCCGAAACCTGAAGTACCTTTTTTGTACTCCACGCCTTCGGCTTTGAGCTGCTCTTCGGTTTTACCCACCCAAGCGATTTCAGGGTCGGTGTAAATCACGAACGGTACGTTGTTGAAGTCGATATGCGGTTTTTGACCGGCAATGCGCTCGGCAACGGCAACACCTTCGTCACTGGCTTTGTGTGCCAACATCGGGCCGCGAACCACGTCGCCGATTGCCCATACGTTAGGCAGGTTGGTACGACATTCGCCGTCCACTTTGATAAAGCCGCGTTCGTCTTTTTCCAAGCCGACGGCTTCGGCGTTCAGACCTTTGGTGTTTGGAATACGGCCGATGGCAACGATCAGTTTGTCGAATACTTCGGTTTTGGCTTCGCCGGCAGCCGTTTCGTAAGCAACGGAAACGCCCTTGCCTTCAGATTTGATGTCGCCGATTTTCACGCCCAATTCGATGCTCAAGCCTTGCTCTTTGGTGAAGTATTTGAAGGCTTCTTTGGCGATTTGTTGGTCGGCGGCGGCCAAGAAGGTCGGCGCGGCTTCAAGAATGGTAACTTCCGCACCCACGCGGTTCCATACGGAACCCATTTCCAAACCAATCACGCCGGAACCGATCACGCCGAGTTTGGCAGGCACTTCGGTCAGGTTTAATGCACCTTCGTTGTCCAATACGTTCACATTGTCGATAGCGACTTGTGGCAGCGGACGCGGTACGGAACCGGTCGCTACGATGACGTGTTTGGCTTCGATAACGGTTTTCTCGCCTTTGTTATCGACTTCGATTTGGTAAGCATCGCCGTTTTTACCGGCAAAGGAAGCAGTACCAAACAGGCTGGTTACTTTGTTTTTTTGGAACAGGAATTTCACGCCGCCGGTCAGTTTGGTCACGATGGCATCTTTGCGCTCAATCATTTTGGCCGCGTCGAATTTTACGTCGCCGACAGTGATACCGTGTTCGGCAAACTCGTGTTGCGCTGCGTGGAAATGTTCGCTGGATTGCAACAGGGCTTTGGAAGGGATACAGCCTACGTTCAAGCAAGTACCGCCCAAGGCAGGGGCATCGCCAGCTTTGTTGACGCCTGCATCGACGCAAGCGGTTTTGAAACCCAGTTGTGCAGCACGGATGGCGGCAACGTATCCGCCCGGGCCTGCACCAATCACTACTACATCATATTGAGACATCGTGTCATCCTTTGCTTTTGGCAGTATCTCAAAATAAAAACGATACTTTGTGTTTCTTTTTTATTTTGAATGACTGCGTTTTGATGGTTTTAAGAAAAGGCCGTCTGAAAGTCCATATCTGTCGATTCATTCGAATCAAATGTTTCAGACGGCCTCAATCGTTCGTTGAGCCTATTGTAGCACGATACTACATTACGCTACATCTAAATAAAAATTCAGACGGCCTTTTCATTAATAAATAAAAGGCCGTCTGAAACGATTACAGATCCAACAACAGGCGGGCTGGGTCTTCCAACGCGTCTTTAATGGCTACCAAGGTCAATACAGCTTCGCGGCCGTCAATGATACGGTGGTCGTAAGACAGAGCCAGATACATCATTGGACGGACAACAACTTGGCCGTTTTCAACCACAGCGCGCTCTTTAGTGGCGTGCATACCCAAAATCGCAGATTGAGGCGGGTTGATGATCGGGGTAGACATCATAGAACCGAAAGTACCGCCGTTGGTAATACTGAATGTACCGCCGGTCAGATCTTCGATAGCGATTTTGCCGTCTTTGGCTTTTTTCGCATAATCAACAATTGCTTGTTCGATGTCGGCAATGCTCATTTGGTCGGCATCGCGCAAGATAGGCACAACCAAACCGCGTGGGCTGCCAATCGCGATACCGATGTCGAAGTAGCCATGGTACACGATGTCTTTGCCGTCAACAGAAGCATTCACAACCGGGTATTTTTTCAGGGCGGCAACCGCGGCTTTAACGAAGAAGGACATAAAGCCCAGTTTTACGCCGTGTTCTTTCTCGAATTTTTCTTTGTACTTCGCACGCAAGTCCATGATTGGTTTCATGTTGACTTCGTTGAATGTAGTCAGAATAGCGTTTTCTTGTTGAGAAGCCAAGAGGCGTTCTGCAACACGGGCACGCAGGCGGCTCATTGGTACGCGTTCTTCAGGACGTGCGCCGGAAGGAAGTGCAACGGCAGGAGCAGCTGCTGCGGCAGGTTTGGCAGCGGCATTTTGTACGTCTTCTTTCAAGACGCGACCGTCACGGCCGGAGCCTTGCAATGCGTTTACGTCAACACCGGTCTCGGCAGCCAGTTTGGCAGCGGCAGGCATAGCGGCGTTGTTTTGTGCGGCAGCAGGAGCGGCGGCTGGGGCAGCTTCGGCAGGCGCGGCGGCTGGGGCTTCAGCAGCGGCAGTGGCAGCTGTATCGATGCGTGCCAAAACTTGGTCGGCAACAACGGTTTCACCGTCTTGCGCGACGATTTCAACCAATACGCCGGCTTGTGGAGAAGGTACTTCCAAAACCACTTTGTCAGTTTCGATATCGATCAGGATTTCGTCACGGGCAACTGCTTCGCCAACTTTTTTCTTCCATTCCAAGAGCGTGCCTTCAGATACGCTTTCAGACAGCATAGGTACTTTTACATCAATAATCATTTTGTGTCTCCAATGGCCCTTTCAGACGGCCTGTTGTGTATTTTTAATTCTGTATGCCGGCATTCCGCCTGAACAATTTCAAACGGAATGCCGCTAGGCTTACAACGCCAAAGCGTCTTCAACCAATTGTTTCAATTGAGCAATGTGTTTGCTTGAGTAGCCCACTGCAGGCGATGCGCTGCTTGGACGACCGGCATAAGACAGTTTTTGCTCTTCGCTGATAACGCCTTCGATGCGGTGGCGGATTTGGTAGAACGCGCCTTGGTTTTTCGGCTCTTCTTGTGCCCAAACCACAGATTTTGCGTTCGGATATTTCGCCAGTTCAGCTTTAACTTCGTCGTATGGGAACGGATACAGCTGCTCAACGCGAACAATCGCAACATCATCTTCCAGTTTACGCTCGGCACGGCCTGCTTCCAAGTCATAGTAAACCTGACCGGCGCACAATACCACGCGTTTCACGCTGTCGTTGCTTGCGCGTTCGGCGGTATCGCCGATAACCGGACGGAAAGTCGAACCTTCGGTAAAGTTTTCCAGCGGGCTCATTGCACCTTTGAAGCGCAACAGGCGTTTGGACATGAAAATCACCAGCGGTTTGCGGTATGAACCCAAAACTTGGCGTTGCAAGAGGTGGAACATTTGCGACGCTTCAGACGGCATGATGACTTGCATATTGTTTTCAGAACACAGTTGCAACCAACGTTCTACGCGTGCAGAAGAGTGCTCAGGACCTTGACCGTCGTAGCCGTGCGGCAGGATGGTGGTCAGGCCGCACAAACGACCCCATTTGGTTTCGCCTGAAGACAGGAATTGGTCGATAGTTACTTGCGCACCGTTGGCGAAGTCACCGAATTGAGCTTCCCAAATGGTCAGCTTGTCAGGAGCGGAGCAGGCAAAGCCGTACTCGAACGCCATCACGGCTTCTTCGTTCAAGATAGAGTCGATAACCAAGAACTCGCCCAGGCCTTCGCCCATGTTGCGCAGAGGAACATAAGTACCGTCGTCCCATTTTTCGCGTTTTTGATCGTGCAATACTGCATGACGGTGTGAGAATGTACCGCGGCCGGAGTCCTCACCGGAGATACGCACGCCATGACCTTTGGTCAGCAGGCTTGCGTATGCGAGGGTTTCGGCCATACCCCAGTCAATAGGCTGTTTGCCGGATGCCATGGCTTTACGCGCTTCGATCACACGTTTTGCTGTCGGATGCAGGGCAAAGCCTTCCGGTACGGCGGTGAATTTCTCGGTAAGACGCTCAATATCCGCGGCAGGCAAACCAGTTTCGATTTTTTCGCGCCAATCTTTGCCTTGGTATTTGCTCCAGTCGATTTGCGTGCGTTGGAAGTTGCTCAGCGTTGTTTGTTCAACATGTTCGCCTTTATCCAAAGCATCACGGTAGGCTTGGATGTAACCGTCAGCCTCAGCTTGGGTGACCACGCCTTCGGCAATCAGTTGTTCGGTGTACAAAGCACGCGCACCAGGGTGTTGCGATACTTTTTTGTACATCATCGGTTGGGTCAGGGTCGGATCATCACCCTCGTTGTGGCCCCATTTACGGTAGCAGACAACGTCGATCACGATGTCTTTATGGAATTTTTTGCGGTAATCCAAAGCGGCTTGGATGGCAAAGCAAACGCGTTCAGGATCATCGCCGTTCACATGGATAACCGGAGCGGAAACCATTTTCGCAATATCGGTACAGTGTACGGTAGAACGGGTATCGCGGGTATCGGAAGTGGTAAAGCCGATTTGGTTGTTGATCACGATGTGAACAGTACCGCCGGTGGTATAACCGCGTGTTTTAGACAGGTTGAATGTTGCTTGGTTAACACCCAAACCGATAAATGCGGAGTCACCGTGAATCAATACCGGCAAAACTTTATCGCGGCCGTTTTCGCCCAAACGTTTTTGTTTGGCGCGCGCAGAACCTTCCACTACCGGGTTAACAATTTCCAAGTGTGACGGGTTGAATGCCAAAGAAACGTGCATTGGACCGTGTGGCGTAGCGATATCAGAGCTAAAGCCCATGTGGTATTTCACGTCGCCGCTAGGCAATTTGATTTCGGCACGGCCTTCAAATTCGGCAAACAGATCAGCCGGTTTTTTGCCCAAAATGTTAACCAAAACATTCAGACGGCCACGGTGTGCCATACCGATGATGACTTCTTCCACGCCGTCTTTACCGGCGTTTTGAATCAGGTAGTTCAAACCGGCAATGGCACTTTCGCCACCTTCGACACCGAAACGTTTTTGACCGACATATTTGGTATGCAGATAACGTTCCAAAGTTTCGGCGGCAGTCATTTCTTTCAAAATGCGGCGTTTTTGATCGGCATTGTAATGCGGTGTGGACAATACGCTTTCAAAATAATTGCGCACCCAACGACGCTCTTCAGTATTGGGAATATAGATATATTCCAATGCGATGTGGCCGCAGTAGGTTTGTTTTAAATTGCTGATGATTTGGGAAAGGGGCAATTTACCTTGACCGGAAAAGTCGCCCTCGCCCATATTGAATTGAAGCGCCATGTCGGCATCAGACAGACCGTGGAATTTAGGGTCGAGTGCTTCGATGTTTTGAGGAGGAATACGTTTGAGCGGATCAAGTTGAGCCGCACCCACGCCTTGAATACGATAGGCAGAAATCAGTCGCAAAACGCTGACTTGCTTTTTCATCATTGCCTCATCCACACCGCCTGCAACAGCAGATGCAATTTTCTTTTTAGCCAAAGTGGCAAATGATTCACGAATCGGTGTGTGGGCAACATCGACAGCGACTGCGCCCGGCTGTTTACTCAAATCTGTAAAATACTGTTTCCATTTTTCATCGACAGATTCCGGGTTTTCCAGAAACTTTTCATACAACTCCTCGATGTATGGCGCATTAGAACCAAACAGATAAGAGAAATTGAGTTTTTCGTCCATCATGGCGTGAGCTCTTTTCTTTAAAATATAAACAAAGGGTAGAATCCCGTGTTCTCCGAACGGAATTCAGGCCGTCTGAAATGACACTTTATTCTACCCTATTTTAAATCAAATTACCTGTTATCAACTTAATTAATTACGGGTCAACCTCATTGAAAACAACAATTCGATTTTTTCAAACGACTTTTCAACAATATATTAATATATTGTCTGTTAGCGCTTATCTACCGGAACATAATCACGACGTTCCGCACCGGTATACAGTTGACGTGGGCGGCCGATTTTCAGTGTCGGATCGCTAATCATTTCATGCCAATGTGAAATCCAGCCTACACTGCGGGACAACGCAAAGATAACGGTAAACATTTCGGTCGGAATACCTAACGCGGACAAGACGATGCCGGAGTAGAAATCGACGTTTGGATACAGTTTGCGTTCGACAAAGAATGGGTCTTTCAGTGCAATTTGTTCCAATTCCATCGCCAGCTTGAATTTCGGACTGTCTTCCAAGCCCAACTCTTTCAAGACTTCATAGCAGGTTTCGCGCATGATGCTGGCGCGCGGGTCCATATTGCGGTATACGCGGTGACCGAAGCCCATCAGACGGTATTTGCGTTGTTTCACACCTTCCATGTATGCGGCAACATTAGACACATCACCGATTTCGTCCAGCATCTTCAACACAGCTTCGTTTGCACCGCCGTGTGAAGCACCCCACAGGCAAGCGATACCGGCTGCGATGCAGGCAAACGGGTTCGCGCCGGAAGAACCGGCCAAACGTACGGTTGAAGTTGACGCATTTTGCTCGTGATCGGCATGCAAAATAAAGATGCGGTCGAGCGCGCGGGCCAATACTGGATTAGGTTTGTATTCTTCACACGGTGTGGCAAACATCATGTGCAAGAAGTTTTCAGCATAGGAAAGGTTATTTTTAGGATAATTGAACGGCAGACCGTTGGAATAACGGTAACACATTGCCGCAATGGTCGGAATTTTGGAGATTAAGCGATAAATCGCGATTTTGCGGTGTTCAGGATTGGTAATATCCAAGCTGTCTTGATAGAACGCAGACAGCGCGCCAACCACACCCACCATCATCGCCATCGGATGCGCATCACGGCGGAAACCGCGGAAGAACCAAGTCAACTGTTCATGCACCATAGTATGGTGGCTGACTGTGGCATCAAATTCTTTTTTCTGTTCGGGCGTAGGCAGCTCGCCGTAGATCAACAGGTAGCAAACTTCCAAGTAATCGGATTTTTCGGCCAGCTGCTCGATAGGATAACCACGGTAATACAACAGACCTTTATCGCCGTCAATATAAGTAATTTTGGATTCGCAACTTGCAGTGGACACGAATCCCGGGTCAAATGAAAACAGACCTGTATTTTTTGTCAACGCACGGATGTCAACCACATCATGGCCGATACTTGCTTCCAATACTGGCAGCTCCAAAGCCTCTTGATTTGGGGTGGTGAGCTTGACTGATTTAGACATTCTTAAACTCCTTTGTAGGTTGGGGCTTTCGTTGCCGTCTAAACGGCACGGTCTTTTTTTCAGACGGCCTCCGTATGGAAAGAGCTTGTTCGGATCGGTATCGCAAACAAGCTCTATAACACATCATGCCTGTCTGATTTTTTCAAGCATGGGAATCAGGTGCTTCTTGTCCGTCGCCGAATGTCCGTTAATCAAGGCAAGCAATTCTTGGTCTTGAAATTCGAGGATTTCGGAAAATTCGGACAATTCCTGATCACTCAGGTGCTCGAATTCTTTTTCCATGAACCTGCCGAAGATTAAATCTAATTCCAATAATCCCCGGCGGGTTTGAAAACGGATTTTCCGTTTGGCAATATCGTCAAAAACCATCATTTCTTAAACGGCTCGTTTCAACATAATCTCTTTAATCTTACCGATGGCTCGGGTCGGATTCAAGTGTTTAGGACATACGTCTACGCAGTTCATAATGGTGTGGCAGCGGAACAAACGGTATGGGTCGTTCAAATTATCCAAACGCTCATTAGTAATGGTATCGCGGCTGTCCGCAATGAAGCGGTAAGCATTCAGCAAACCGGACGGACCGACGAATTTATCAGGATTCCACCAGAATGACGGGCAGGCAGTCGAGCAGCAGGCACACAAAATACATTCGTACAAACCGTCCAACTCTTTACGCTCTTCCTGAGTTTGCAAACGCTCTTTGTCTGCATCAATCGGATTGTCGTTGACAACATAAGGTTTGATGGAATGGTATTGTTTGAAGAATTGGGTCATGTCCACAATCAGGTCGCGGATAACAGGCAGGCCCGGCAGAGGACGGATTTTGACCGGCTGTTTCAGGCTGCGCAAATCGGTCAAACATGCCAAGCCGTTTTTGCCGTTGATGTTCATACCGTCAGAACCGCAAATACCTTCGCGGCAAGAACGGCGGAAAGACAATGTATCGTCTTGTGCTTTCAGGCGCACCAAAGCGTCCAAAAGTTTAACGTCGGTTGGTTCCAATTCCAACTCGTAACGTTGCATATAAGGCTTGGCATCAACGTCCGGGTTGTAACGGTAAATTTCAAAACTCATTTTTTCCATGAGAAGTGTTCCTTTTCTCATAAACTGCCCAATGATTTTGTATTATGGATTCAGGCAGTTCAATGTGGGTATGGTTAGGTTTCAGACGGCCTCCAAGATAAAGGCCGTCTGAAAACTCATCAATAAACGCGTTTGGCCGGTTTGATGTATTCCACGCTCAAAGGCTTGGTATGTACCGGTTTGTAAGACAAAGTATTGGTATCTGAATAATACAGGGTATGTTTCATCCAGTTTTCGTCATCGCGCTCAGGATGGTCGTCTGAAGCGTGTGCACCACGCGATTCTTTACGCGCTTCGGCAGACACCAAAGTCGCTTTCGCTACTTCAATCAGATTATCCAATTCCAAAGCTTCGATACGCGCAGTATTCCACACTTTGCTCTTGTCTTTAATTTCAGTACGTTTCACGCGCTCGGCAATCGCCATGATTTCTCGAACGCCTTTGCTCAGAATCTCATCAGTACGGAACACACCGGCGTGCAGTTGTACGGAGCGTTGCAGTTCGCGACGCAATGCATCAACGTTTTCACCACCGGTTTGATTATCCAAACGCTCGATACGTTGGCGGGTCAATTCACCGGCATTAGCAGGCAGAGGTTTCCAGTCGCTTTGCTCTTTGATGAATTTAATCATACTGTCGCCGGCAGCTTTACCGAATACCACCAAGTCCAACAGGGAGTTAGTACCCAAGCGGTTCGCACCATGTACGGAAGCACAAGCGCACTCACCTGCCGCATACAGACCTTTTACAGGTACTTCGTAATCTTCACCTTGCGGAACAACAACTTCGCCATGGTAGTTGGTCGGAATACCGCCCATCATGTAGTGGGTAGTCGGCACGACAGGAATCGGGTCTTTAATTGGGTCGATACCGGCAAACTGAATGGAAATCTCGCGGATGCCCGGCAGTTTTTCCATAATTTTTTCTGCACCGATATGGTCGATTTTCAGCAATACGTGGTCTTTGTTTTTACCGCAACCGCGGCCTTCGTAGATTTCCATCGCCATCGCACGGGAAACCACGTCACGGGAAGCCAAGTCTTTTACGGTTGGTGCGTAACGTTCCATAAAGCGTTCGCCATCAGCATTCAACAGAATACCGCCCTCACCGCGCACACCCTCGGTAATCAATACACCGGCACCGGCTACACCAGTCGGGTGGAATTGCCAGAATTCCATGTCTTCCAACGGAATACCTGCACGTGCACAAATACCCAAACCATCACCGGTATTCATATAAGCATTGGTTGAAGACGCATAAATACGGCCGCCACCACCGGTAGCAAACATCACAGCTTTAGCGTGGAAAATATAAACTTCGCCGGTTTCCATTTCCATGGCAGTTACACCGACTACGTCGCCATTTTCATCACGAATCAAATCTTGCGCTGTCCATTCCACAAAGAATTGTGTATTGGCACGGACGTTTTGTTGGTACAAAGTATGCAACATCGCATGACCGGTACGGTCGGCAACCGCACATGCACGTTCTACCGCACGTTTACCGTGTTCGGCAGTATGACCACCGAAAGGACGTTGGTAAATTTTACCGCTTTCTACGCGGTCAAAAGGCATACCCATGTGTTCCAATTCAATCACTGCCTCAGGCGCGGCGCGACACATAAACTCAATCGCATCTTGGTCGCCCAGCCAGTCGGAACCTTTCACGGTATCGTACATGTGCCAATCCCAACGGTCTTCCTGCACATTACCCAATGAAGCAGAAATACCGCCCTGAGCCGCCACGGTATGAGAACGGGTTGGGAACACTTTAGACAAAACAGCACAATTCAGGCCGGATTTAGACAATTGTAGGGCTGCGCGTAAACCTGCACCACCACCGCCAACAATCACGGCATCAAACTTGCGAACAGGAAAACTCATATTTACCCCCAAATTACTTTAACTGAATACACCAAGCAGCCTACCAACCAAACGATGGTGGCAACTTGTAAAAACAAACGCACGCCGAAAGGCTTAATGTAGTCCATCCACAAATCACGGATACCTACCCATGCATGCAGGAATACGGCCAAGAAGCTCACTTGAGTAAATACTTTCACCCAAGTCTGACCAAAAAATGCCTGCCATGCCGAATATTCTTTAGGCAAAGTAAACAAAACAACCAAAAGAACCACGGTATACACCAGCATGATGACCGCAGTTGCACGTTGCATTGCCCAATCGCGCAAACCGTAATGCGCACCTGTCAATTTACGTTCTACCATAACAAAGCTCCCAAAACGACGGTCAGAATCAAAGCAGAAGCAAATACAACTTTAGCAGTAGCACGGGCAGTATTTAATTCCAAGCCTTTATGCACATCCAAAAACAGAAAGCGGATACCGGCTAAAAAGTGGTGCAGATATGCCCACAACAGACCGATAAGGATCAGCTTCACAAACGGATTGGAAATAGCAGAACGATATGCTTCAAACGACGCTTCGCGATCCAGCGTTCCAGAGAAGAAATACAAGAGAACAGGCAGCATCACAAACAAGCCGACGCCGCTGATACGGTGAAGAATAGATACAATCCCCGGTATGGGCAATCGGATATTCGGAATTTCCAAAAATACCGGGCGTGATTTGGCGGACATGGTCAGTTCCTCTAGATTTATTATCAGCTCAAAACCTATAGCTCAGCACTACAATAAGCTACATAAACCATAATTTACCTGTTTTATCTCATTTTGAACAGTGCAATTTATGAATGCTCTAATGATTTTTACCAAAAGACTAATAAAATCAAACAATCATTCTTAGATTTTTTTTTGCGTGGCTAGCCTTTTTTGTTACTTTCCTGCAATTAAGCCATCTCCCCATCAAAGCACTTACGATAACATCATTATTGTTTGAGAATTGTATCTATTGTGAGATAAATTCTCACTCTTGATACCTAATCTTTACAAAGGCATAAGCTATTCTTAACTTATTACCATTGCATTATCATCACTACTCTTACATAGTTATACATTCAAAGACATTTCATCCATCTCTAGATGGACTAAAATACAGCACAACACCAACCATGTTTCCATACCTTAAAAGGAAGCTCAATCATGGCCCACTCCCCTCATCAAAACACACCCGATCCGGAAGACTACATCCCCTCCTTCCGCCGTCGAAATTTAGACACATCCGGCTTCATGAAAAAACTCGGACGCTTTGCCGGCCGCTTGGGCAAACCTGTCGTCCGCCAGCTTTATGCGCTTTATTATCTCTGGGAATCCGAACATACACCCAAACGGGCAAAAATGATTATTGTCGGCGCACTGGCTTACTTCCTCAGCCCTATCGACAGCATTCCCGACCTTCTGATTCCATTTGGCTTTAGTGATGACATTGCTGTCATTGCGTTGGTTTATTCTCAGATGAAAAACTATCTGACCGAAGATATTCAAGAAAAAGCCCGTCAAGCGGCTGACAAGCTGTTTGGTTCTTAATTGGATGAAGTTCGACTACACATATATAAATATAAGAACAAGGCCGTCTGAATATTCAGACGGCCTTCTCAATTGAGAATTTTTTATTTCAAAGGCTGCATACCCATAACTTCCATCAAGAAGTTGGTAAACGCAGGATTGCTTGGCTTGGTATCCATGTTTTTCCAGCGTTGTTGCCAACCGCGCAAAGCACCTTGGATGTACTGTTTGGATTGCTCGGTAGTAATCTCACCACGTTGGCTGTCAACGGCGGAACGCAGATAGACTTCATACATACTGTCATCAACGGAGTTGCGTCCCACTTGTTGGATACGGAAGCGATTCAAATATTGGGCGGCCTGAACTTTGGTCAGGTTGCCTTGGCTCACTTGGGTACTCAAGCGACGTGCTTCATCATGAATCTTGGAAACATCTGCCCAATGCGAAGGAGCCAAATGATAACCGCTGGCTGAAACTTGTGAATCAGCCTTAGGCTTTTTGACGTTGGTTGGTCGAACTGGCACTTCTTTCAAAGTCGGAACATAAATCGATTCACAACCGGCAAGTGCCGCCACAGCAAGGATAGGAAGAATGTATTTTTTCATAATGCGCATTATAAGCATGATTCGTTGAAGAAACCAACTTTTGAATAACGGTATTCAAAGCTCATTAACTGAATTACAACAGATTTCATACGATATCTCAAGCCCATACGCAAAAAAGGCCGTCTGAAAACGGCCTTTTAACCACAATCCTATATTTATGCCAAATCGGCAAAAAGCGGCGTAGAAAGATAGCGTTCGCCATATGATGGCAACAAGACAACGATCAGCTTGCCTTCGTTTTCAGTTTTTTTGGCCAGTTGCAATGCGCTCCATACTGCGGCACCTGAAGAAATACCCACCAAAATGCCTTCTTTTTCGGCCATAGCGCGCGCAGTTTCAAATGCTGCATCGTTAGGCACTTTGACAATGCTGTCGTAAACAGTCGTATTCAAAACGCTGGGGATAAAGCCTGCGCCCAAACCTTGAATCGGATGCGGGCCTTTCTCACCACCGCTCAATACTGGAGAAGCTTCAGGCTCGACAGCCACGATTTGAACTTCGGGTTTGTATTTTTTCAACACTTCGCCCACGCCGGTAATCGTACCGCCCGTACCCACACCGGCCACAAAAATATCCACTTTACCGTCTGTATCGCGCCAAATTTCTTCGGCAGTGGTTTTACGGTGAACTTCAGGATTGGCCTCGTTATCAAATTGGCGCGGCATGAAATAAGTGCCCGGATGTTCGTCCACTAAAGATTGGGCTTTGGCGATAGCGCCTGCCATGCCTTCGGCAGCTGGGGTCAAAATCAATTCTGCACCAAACGCACGCAGCAGCATTTTGCGTTCTTTACTCATGCTTTCAGGCATGGTGATGGCCAATTTATACCCCCGGGCCGCGCACACCATGGCCAAACCGATGCCGGTATTGCCACTAGTTGCCTCGACGATAACGGTATCTTTATTGATTTTACCGGCTTGCTCGGCCGCTTCAATCATAGATTCGGCAATACGGTCTTTCACGCTGCTGCCCGGATTAAAGAATTCAAGTTTAACGGCGATTTGCGCTTTTAAACCTTCGGTCAGGCGGTTCAGTTTCACCAGAGGTGTGTTGCCGATCAGCTCGGTAATATTATTTGCAATTTTCATTTCCTGCTCCTGATTTAGATGTAATACAGCCTGCATATTAAACTCAGGCCGTCTGAAAAACCAATATCGAAAATTTCTTTCTTTATAACTTTTGATTCAAGCGCGGTCAATATCCACTGCGCTCAAAAATCAATGCAACGGCAACCACAGCCTGCATCACGACGGCAACCGTCCAGCCTGCCCACATCTGCCGCATACTGAAAAGAGAGGCAGACTGCTTGCAAACAACCACTCTGTGCAGATAAAACACCAGCATCAGGACGCCCTGCAATGCAAACCAATAAATGGGTTTCAAAGCATAAATTTTCAGCAAGGCCGCCCATGCAAAAACCGAGCCTGCCAGCGGCAAGATGAAATAAACCGCGACAGCCAAGAAAACAAAAGCCAAAGTCATGACGACATTGGAAACGGCAAATAAGGTCAAACCGGCATATTCGCCTGCCGACCAAAACTTTCTGTCTTCCGTTTTACTGCAGTCATCAATAAAGAAGAAAATACTGGCGATTGTCAGATAAAAATGAGGGATGAACAAAGGGCCTGTATGCGTAAAGCCCCACATTCCAGGCAACAAGCGCGCGCCCAGTGCCGAAATCCCCAGCCACAACAACACCGCAGCCCAAAGCCATTGAAACCGCTGCGCGCGAAAAATAAATGCCAACGATACCGCAGCATACGCAATGGCAAACCAAAAATCCAAAGAAACCATCATGAATACTGCAACTCGCCTTCAAAAACGGTTTCAGCAGGGCCGGTCATTTGCACATCACCCCCTTCTTCCCAACTGATAAACAGTTCGCCTCCAGGCAGAGTAACACGCACAGGCGCACCCGCTTTCAGCAGGCCATTGCGCACGCCGGCCACCACGGCCGCACACGCTCCAGTGCCGCAAGCCTGAGTTTCCCCCACCCCGCGCTCAAACACACGCAACCGGACGGACAACTCATCTTCAATCTGCATAAAACCGACATTGACCCGTTCAGGAAACTGCTCGTGCGATTCAATGGCACCGCCCCAATGCTCCACCGGCGCAGCCTCAACATCATCAACCAAAATCACCGCATGAGGATTACCCATATTCACGCAGCTTACCGGCACAGATTCCAAACCGACCAAGACAATATGTGTCAGCGCATCTTCCGTTTCACCATGCGCAGGCACAAACGGAATTTCAGACGGCATGAAACGCGGCTTACCCATATTGACGGTAACCAAACCATTATCCAACAGCTTCGGCACAATAATCCCTTTGGCCGTTTCAACCAAAATTTCCGTTTTATCCGTCAAACCCTTATCCGCGACAAAACGCGCAAAACAACGCGCACCATTGCCACATTGCTCTACTTCCCGACCATCCGCATTGAAAATACGATACCGAAAATCGACCGCATCAGAAGAAGGCTTCTCCACTACCAAAAACTGATCGAACCCCACGCCGCGATAGCGGTCTGCCCATTGGGCCAGCGGCGCAGCCAACGGATCAAAGTCCTGTTCGATGGCATTGACCACCATAAAATCATTGCCCAAGCCGTGCATCTTCGTAAATTTTAAAGTTTTCATTATTCATTCACATTCTTATTAAATCATTATTCCGGCACATTCTACACCAGAATGATATATCCGTTTCTATCTTGTTTTTCAGACGGCCTTGCGCCCTTTTACCAATACTAACACCAGCCACCCCGCAAAAATACTATACTTCCAACATTACAAACATTTCTTATTACAAGGATACACATTATGAAAAAAGTTCTCTTACCTGCCCTTTTGGCCGCTTCACTCAGTGCATGTACAGTCGGCACGCCCGGCGTTTCCATCGGCTTAGGCGTCGGCACCGGCATCGGCCGCCATGTCGGCTTGGGCACATCCATCAACATCCCTGTAGGCTTGGACAAAACCAAAACCACCAAAGGCACGGATTCAGACGGCATCCGTATCTCAGAAGAACAAATCGTGACCTATTTTGATGCACACGGCACACCCAGCAACAGCGCAGTCAAAGGCGGCTTCCATCGCCAACTGATCAGCAAACGCAACAACGAATACGTCGTCCAAGACTTTTACAGCGACAACAGCCAAAAACGCACGGACCCCTACGTCCTCAGTCGCAACCAGCTGATGCAGTTCCGCGCTACGCCAAGCAACGGCTCGCTGACCACTTACGCCTACAACGGCACCGTGATGCAGCAGCAAGTGTTCCAAAACGGCAAATTGGTTAACGCCAAATACTAAAGGCCGTCTGAAACGGCTGGAAGCCTGTGAAACTTGATTACAAAATATTTTTAACATTCAAACATTTGAAATATTTTGTACCATTTTCTTGAAAATATGGATTGACACATTTTTTCCAGCCATTATAATACGCCCCATTCCCCGATAGCTCAGTCGGTAGAGCGACGGACTGTTAATCCGCAGGTCCCTGGTTCGAGCCCAGGTCGGGGAGCCAAATTTAAAAAGCCTGAACTTCTGTTCAGGCTTTTTTATATCAATAAAGAACGATTGTTCTTTCCCAAAGAAAGCCCTGAATCCTCATAATAAAAAAGGCCGTCTGAAACCCAAATCTGGCTTCAGACGGCCTTTTATTGATTTTAAATCAACGGAAGAAATCTCCCATGCCTGCAGGCAGGCCTTGGGTGAATGCGCCCATGGTTTTATTGGTGGTTTCTTCGGCTTTTTCAGAAGCGGCATTGATGGCGGCCAATACCAAATCTTCCAGCATTTCTTTATCGTCAGCAGCCTCTTGAATCAAATCAGGGCTGATTTCAAGTTTGCGGACAACGTGGGAACAGGTCATCACGACTTTCACCAAACCATTGCCTGCTTCACCTTCAACTTCGGTTTCAGCCAGCTTGGCTTGTGCCTTTTTCATGTTTTCCTGCATTTGTTGGGCCTGTTTCATCAGGCCGCCTAATCCGGCTTTTCCAAACATATTTTACTCCTATGGGTTTGAATAAATGGGTTTTACTCATGCTGTCTGAAAACGCTATTGCCTTTCAGACGGCCTTGTATATCAGTATGTTAAGAATGTCCTGCCAACTCTAAAGAATCCGGCAGCCATTGTGCTTCAAAGGTTTGCAAGATTTTCTGCGCCGTTGTATCCGCTTCCAGCAAATCTTGCGCCTGCTGCCGCCCTTCTTCTTGAATACGTTTACGGCGCATCACCGGCGTTTCCCAGCCTTTATCATCCTGCCAAGGCTCGGTTTGCAGCCTTAAATTGCCAAGATGATAGGCCTCGCTCAACGTCTGGCAGATTTTATCCAAGCGCTCTTTATTGGCCGTGGCTTTGGCCTCATCCGTCAACGACAGCATGATTAAACCTGCTTCCGCATCATAACTCGTCCATGCCGCATTTTGCGCCAACATCTGCGCCGCGCCTAATTTACGGGCGAAGCGTTCGATAATGCTGTGCCAATTCTCTGTTTTAAACTCAGGCAAAGGAGCGAACTGAAGCTCTTCTTCATCTCCCTCCTCTTCTTCAGATTCAGCAGACACAACCGGCTGCGGTACTTCCATCACATCAGCACGATGCGAATCTTCATATACATATGCTTCATCAAAATACGGAGGCGGAATTTCCTCATCCATGTGCGGATATTCTTCCGGCTCAGGGGCCGTCTGAACTTGTGCAACAGGCAATGGCTCCGCTGCTTCTTGTATCTGCGCCGCTTGAATTTGAGGCGGTTCAGCCGATACTTGGCTCGGTATGTCTTCCCAAGGCGGTACATCCGCCTGTTGTTGCCGAACAGGCTGAACGGTTTCTTCAGACGGCCTTTCAACGGTATCCTGTTTGCTCGGAACAGCCTCTTTCTCAACCGCCGGTGCTGCTATCGGCTCAGATTTCGGCAGCTGAAAAGGCTTTTTTTCGGCCTCAGCTTTCTGATGATCGGAATGCAAATCCGTGTGTTCAATCTGACTTTGCGTATCGCAACCCGAAGCGGCCAATGGCGCAAATGCAAGCATGCGCAAAAGCGTCATGACAAAACCGGCATACTCGTCCGGAGCCAGCGGCAAATCCTGTTTGCCATGAATAGCACATTGATAATAAAGCTGAATCTGCTCGCCACTCAAGACCTGACTTAAACGAAGCAAGGTTTCACGTTCAGGGTCGTCATTTGCCAAGGCGGAAGGAATGGTTTGAATCAAAGCCAAACGTTGCAACAGCATGGCCAACTCTGCCAATGCGCTGTCAAAACCAATCGCTCTGGCGGACATTTCCTGAGCCTTTTCCAGCAAGGCCTCACCGTTTTGATTAATGATTCCTTCAAGCAATTCAAACAAGTATTGTTTATCGACCGCTCCGATCATTTGGCGGACATCTTGTTCGGCCACTTTACCCGAACCCATGGCAATCGCCTGATCCAAAAGGCTCAACGCATCGCGCATCGAGCCGGAGGCAGCACGCCCTAAAAGCTGCAAGGCCTGCGGCTGATAAGGAACGTTTTCACGATCCAAAACATGTGCCAAATGCTCGGCAACCTGTTGAGTCGTCATGTTGCGCAAAACAAACTGCAAACAGCGACTCAATACAGTAATGGGGACTTTGTGCGGATCGGTGGTCGCCAAAATGAATTTAACGTGTTCGGGCGGCTCTTCCAAAGTCTTCAGCATGGCATTGAACGCGCTTTTGGAAAGCATATGCACTTCGTCGATGATATAGACTTTGTATTTACCCGCAGTCGGCGCGTATTGCGCGTTTTCCAACACTTCGCGGATATTGTCGATACCGGTATTCGATGCCGCATCGATTTCCAATAAATCCACATAACGGCCGCTGTCAATTTGCGTACAGCTCTCACACTGACCGCACGGCTCGCCATGCACGGCATTTTCGCAGTTCAAGCTCTTGGCTAAAATTCTGGCAATCGTAGTCTTACCCACACCTCGCGTCCCTGTCAGCAGATAGGCATGGTGCAGACGGCCTTCGTCCAGCGCGTTGCGCAGGGCTTTGACGACGTGTTCCTGACCGACCAAATCGGCAAAGGTTTTCGGACGCCATTTTCGTGCAAGAACTTGATAAGCCATGTTGTTTCTCTACGGGAAATAAATCGGAAGGCCGTCTGAAAAGAATGATCCGCTCTTCAGACGACCTCAGAAAATGGCATATATTCTAGCATTTTTTTGATTTTTATTAAGGATTTTCTATACAGCCGGCGGCGACAGCATGTTATTGCGATGTTAGAATGCTACATAAATGATAAGTAATTTGAAGTTTAAAACATCATGTCCGAAATCATACTACGCAACCAATCAGCCACTATGCAAGTCAATACAATGGGCGGATATATTGATTCCCTGATTCTAAAAGGACGGGAAGTCTTATTTCCGAAAACCAGCGTTCAAGTCGGCGATGACACAAAATTACGCGGCGGCATGCACGTCTGCCTACCCCAATTCGGACCTGATAGCAAAAATCATCTGGCCCAACATGGTTTCGGCAGGACATCAGACTGGGAAATCCGCCATCAAAATGAATCGGATATCGGCTTAAAATTAATCAGCACAGAAAAAGGCTATGAACACGTCGAATGGTTGCTCGATTACAGCCTGCCTAATGAAAATGAAGCCATCGCCATCCTGACCGTCTGCAATTACGGTGAATCACCCGTCCGCACTTCTCCGGGATTCCACCCCTACTTTACCGCCGCCGGCACACAATTTGATTTTAACGGCGCGCCATACGATGCTGACTATATCTCCCATACCGAATTTGTTTCCTCCGACCAGGATGCACACGTTGCATTTGACGGCTTAAAACTGGATATCCGTACCCACAATCTGCCTGTGTACGCACTCTGGAGCGATCGAAACGGCCAATATACTTGTGCAGAGCCAACCGCAGAAGGCAATGCATTTTTATCCCCTGCCCGAGGCGGACAATTTGTTTCAGGACACAGTAAAAAACGTTACGCCATGAAAATCAGACTAATGGCTTAACCTCCTTTACAAATTCTCGATATTTAAAAACCACCCCGAAGGGTGGTTTTCTTATGGCTTACAGACCATTGTTGTTGATTGCATTCGCAATATCGCGTACCGCTGTTACATACATACGGCTGTGGTTGTATTGCCATACGGTGTAGAAGTTATTCAGGCCCAAATAGTATTCAAATACGCCAGGGCTGGTTTCCAAAGCATATAACACAGCTTTTTCATTATCGGCAACAGCAGCTTGAGGCACGACACCCAAGGCTTTGAAATCTGCGACAGTGCGTGTCAAAGCAGTTTTCTCATCGATAATCGCCTGCAAGTGCGGCGTAATCGTCAGACTGACCGGCACAACCATCTTACCGCCAGTCTGCCAGCCATGTTGTTTCATATAATTGGCGACAGAAGCCGCCACATCGCCGACATTATTCCAAATATCGCGATGACCGTCACCATCATAGTCCACCGCCCATTTACGGTAGCTGGAAGGCATAAATTGCGGCATGCCCATCGCGCCGGCATAGCTGCCTTTGAAATCAA
The DNA here is from genome assembly GCF_051963335.1 of Neisseria sp. P0004.S004. Lineage (NCBI taxonomy): Bacteria > Pseudomonadati > Pseudomonadota > Betaproteobacteria > Neisseriales > Neisseriaceae > Neisseria > Neisseria sp. P0004.S004. Next base: position 29,867 of record NZ_JBQCUK010000009.1, on the reverse strand, counting down.
AAATATTTTCTTTTTCTTCTTTTGCCATCAGCAAAAGTTCGCTCAATTCGTTTTGGAAAAATTCGGCACGGCGGGGATAATCAAAGGCCAATGTGCTCAAAGCATCGGCAACGCGGAAGCTACCCGTATTTTTGCCATAATTGGTTTCAATACCGAGAATCGCCACGATCAATTCGGCAGGAACACCGTATTTGCGTGCCACATCATCAATTACGGCACGGTTTGTCGCATAGAATTGTCTGCCGCCGTTAAATTTGGCTGCACCGGAGTTACCGGTGCGGAATTCATACCAAGGACGCGAAGTACTTGGGCGGTACATAATGGTAATAATATTGCCTTTATACACCACGCCATTGAAGAAATTGCGCAATTCTTCCTCACTGAAACGGCGGTTTTTCACTTCATATTGGATAAACTGCTGAACATTGACGTTTTCATTAAAACCGCTGCTGGCAACAGATTCTGCGGCAGCATCAAATACAGGTCGTTTTGCAGAGGAAACAGGCTCGACAGGTTTTGCCGTATCAACAGCAGGCTTTTGCGGAGTGCCGCATGAAGCTAAAGCCAAAGCAGTCAGACCTATTCCAAAGATTTTGATTTTATTCATAAATAATCTCTTTACTAAATAATACGACAAACCCGAACACGAATGAATATTCGGCCAATACATTATCTCTTCCGCTATATTTCTAGACAGACTTAAAAAATATAGACAAATCGATATTTACTTACTTCAGCTCAAGCAGATAAACAAGGCCGTCTGAAATTCAAGGAAACCCTTGATTTTCAGACGGCCTTGAATGAATTAATTACTCAGCGGCTGCAACAACAGCAACGGTAATTTTAGCAACAGCGTCGGTGTGCAGAGCCACTTCAACTTCGTATTCGCCAACAGCTTTCAAAGGGCCGTTAGGCAGACGTACGTTTGCTTTAGCAGCTTGGATACCGGCAGCAACAATCGCTTCAGCGATGTCAGCATTGGTAACAGAACCGAACAGACGACCATCAACACCGGCTTTTTGAGCAACAGTAATGGTTTGGCCTTCCAGTTTTTCTTGACGGGCTTTAGCATCAGCCAAGATCTCAGCTTGTTTGGCTTCCAATTCAGCGCGGCGTGCTTCGAATTCTTTCATGTTGGCTTCGGTTGCACGTTTTGCTTTACCGGCAGGGATCAGGAAGTTGCGTGCGTAACCGTTTTTAACGGTAACGATATCACCCAAGTTACCCAGACCGCCGATTTTTTCTAACAGAATAATTTGCATGATTTAAACTCCAAAATTATTTGTGTTGATCGGTGTAAGGCAACAGAGCCAGGAAACGGGCACGTTTCACAGCAGTAGCCAACTGACGTTGGTAGTGTGCTTTAGTACCAGTAATGCGGGCAGGGATGATTTTGCCGTTTTCAGAGATGAAGTCTTTCAACAAATCAACTTGTTTGTAATCAACTTCTTGGATTTTTTCAGCCGTAAAGCGGCAGAATTTTCTACGTTTGAATGATTGACGAGCCATTGTCGTTTAACCTTTATATTCTTTAATGTTCTGTATGCGTAGTACCGGCTTGGGGAAGCGTTGGCTGCGTTGTGCCAAAAAACCTTCCGACTCGATGACGGCATCTTGCCGATACTGCCATTCCTCAGCCTGCTTACCTAAAATCCGCGCGGGAATTTCAAATTTGACCAGACATTTCTGTCCGTTTTCTTCCTGCCAAGATTCATGTTGCAACACAACATCTAAAACAGGAATTCCTGCCGGCGTATATCTCAAAGGCTGAACCTGTAAGATACGGGCGGTAAGCTTAATCAGATTATTCAATCTTATTCGGCTGCTGCAACTTCTTCAGCCGCACCGTTCAGCAAGTTTTTTGCTTTTTCGCCGCCCAGCATTGGGGAAGCTTCAGTTACAGCGTGTTTTGTTTTGATGGTCAGGTGACGCAGTACGGCATCATTGAAGCGGAAAGCAGTTTCCAACTCTTCAACCACTTCAGGAGTAGTTTCGATATTCATCAAAACATAGTGTGCTTTGTGGATTTTGTTGATTGGGTAAGCCAATTGACGGCGGCCCCAGTCTTCCAAACGGTGGATTTTACCGTTGGCTTCAGTAATCATGGTTTTGTAACGCTCAACCATAGCAGGCACTTGCTCGCTTTGATCAGGATGAACGATAAACACGATCTCGTAATGACGCATGTTATCTCCTTATGGATGATTAAAAACAGCCTTTCACCATGCGAAGTAAAAGGCAAGGCAAAGAGGCTGAATTTTATCCGCATTTCTTAAAAAATACAAGTCCGGATTCAAAATCCACTTTCTTTTCAATTAAAAAACAACATTAAGCCTTAGGGTTATTTCCTAGCAAACCACTCAACTATCTGCCAAAAATCTGCTAAAATCTGCCCCATCCTAATAAATACAGCATCAGAAGGCACACAATCATGGCTCTTTTGCAGATTTCCGAACCCGGCATGTCCGCCGCCCCCCATCAACACCGCCTCGCCGTAGGCATTGATTTAGGCACAACCAACAGCTTGGTGGCCACCGTACGCAGCGGCAGTGCAGTCTGCCTACCCGATTCAGACGGCCGTACCACCCTGCCTTCCGTTGTCCGCTATTTGGATGGCGGAGTCGAAGTCGGCAAAAACGCCCTTTCTGCACAAAAAACCGATCCGCTAAATACCGTCAGCTCCGCCAAACGCCTGATCGGCCGCACCCTTACCGACCTCACACAAGACGCGCAATACCTGCCCTATCAATTTACACCCAATGAGCGCGTGGTCGAATTAAACACCCGTCAAGGTGCGAAAACGCCTATCGAAGTATCGGCAGAAATCCTCAAAGCCCTCAAATCGCGTGCAGAAGAAACATTGGGCGGCGATTTGGTCGGCGCCGTCATTACCGTACCCGCTTATTTCGACGATGCCCAACGTCAAGCTACCAAAGATGCCGCGCGTTTGGCAGGTTTGAATGTCTTGCGCCTCCTTAACGAACCGACCGCCGCCGCAATCGCCTACGGACTGGACAACGCCTCGGAAGGCACGTTTGTCGTTTATGACTTGGGCGGCGGCACATTCGACGTATCCGTATTGCAACTGACTAAAGGCCTGTTTGAAGTCAAAGCCACCGGCGGCAACAGCGCATTGGGCGGCGACGACTTCGACCATCGCTTGTTCTGCCACCTGCTGGAACAAAACGACCTTTCCAAACTCAACGAACAAGACAGCCAGCTTCTGCTTTCCCTTGTCCGTACCGCCAAAGAAAAACTGACCACTCAAACCGAAGCCGTCATCGAAACTACACTTTCAGACGGCCATAAAGTTCATACCGTCATTACCCGCCAAGAGTTTCACAATCTGACCCAAAATCTGGTGCAAAAAACCATAGAGCCGGTCAAACAAGCACTGAAAGACGCAGGCGTGACCAAAGCCGACATTAAAGGCGTGATTATGGTCGGCGGTTCGACCCGTATGCTGCACGTTCAACAAGCGGTCGCCACCTTCTTTGGACAAACTCCGTTGAACAACCTCAACCCAGACGAAGTGGTTGCACTCGGTGCCGCCATACAGGCAAACGTCCTTGCCGGCAACAAAACCGACGGCGAATGGCTGCTGCTGGACGTTACCCCCTTGTCGCTCGGTTTGGAAACCTACGGCGGTCTTGCCGAGAAAATCATCCCGCGCAATTCCACCATTCCTACCGCGCGCGCGCAGGACTTCACTACTTTCAAAGACGGTCAGACTGCCATGACGATACACGTCGTACAAGGCGAGCGCGAACTCGTTTCCGACTGCCGCAGCCTGGCCAAATTTACCCTGCGCGGTATTCCGCCCATGACAGCAGGCGCAGCGCGTATACGCGTGACCTTCCAAGTTGACGCCGACGGCTTGCTGTCCGTTTCCGCACAAGAACAAAGCACCGGCGTACAGGCGCAAATCGAAGTCAAACCTTCCTACGGCTTGGACGACGACACCATCACCCAAATGCTCAAAGACAGCATGAGCAACGCCGCCGAAGACATGGCCGCACGCGCACGCGCCGAAGCCGTCGTCGAAGCCGAAAGCCTGACCGACGCCGTCAATGCCGCCCTTGAGTTGGACAGCGATTTATTGGAAGCCGAAGAATTGCAACAGATTCAACAAGACATCGTCGCTTTGCAAAGCTATCTGAAAGACGGTAAAGCCGAAGACATCCGCGCCGCCGTCGCCAAACTCAGCCACAGCACCGACAACTTCGCCGCCAAACGCATGAACCGCAACATCCAACGCGCGTTGACAGGGCAAAGCGTTGATAATATTTGACGGCAAATGGTTTCAGACGGCCTTGGATAAAGAGGCCGTCTGAAAATCTAATATCCCAAACAACCTGATTACTTCTATGCGACTCTGGCACCAAACCCTTATCCCCCTACTCCCCCGTGCCCAGCTTTTGGGGCAACACCGCGAATGCGCTGCTTTACGCGGGGCGGGCTGGGGCAGGCCGCATGCGACGGTTAATTACGTTTTTACCCATTCACCCTACAAACTCTACCTGTATCACGCGTTGATTATGGAAGAGATGGAAAAGCGCGGTTACAAACCCGATGCCTTATGGAAAGACCCGCTATATCGCGGCAAAGCCGTTTCCCCATACCATTCGCACGCGGCTGAAACAGCTACTTCGCCGATTTATGCCGAACATAATGATGCTTACTTGGACGAATGTCTGGAAAATTTAAAAAGTAAAGGCATCATGTTATAAACCCATTTTTCAGACGGCCTGAATATTGAATACCCAAGGCCGTCTGAAACCACTTTAACCACAACCACTCTTAAACAACCGAGACAATAAAAATGCCAAAAATTACCGTACTCCCACACGCGACATTATGCCCCGAAGGCGCGGTTATCGAAGACGCACCGGAAGGCCAAACCGTCCTTGACGTGCTGCTCGACCATGACATCGAAGTTGATCACGCATGCGAAAAATCCTGCGCCTGCACAACCTGTCACGTCATCATCCGCAAAGGTTTTGACAGCTTGGAAGAACCGAGCGAACTGGAAGAAGACCTGCTTGACCAGGCATGGGGCTTGGAAGCCGATTCACGCTTAAGCTGTCAGGCAGTTGTTGCCGACGAAGACTTGGTGGTTGAAATCCCCAAATACACCATCAACCACGCGCGCGAAGATCATTGATGCAAAAAGATCGTCTGAAACGGATCAAGCAATTTTCAGACGACCTTTCAAAAGCAAATAGTTTGGAATTCATTGTTGAAATGTTTAACCTTGCTTTCACTCCTATTCTTCCTACACACAGCCTATGCCGATCATGCTGAATGGCAGGAGATAACTTGCTATCAATACAACCAAGCAGAAGTAGATAAGGCAATGGAAAACATTATTGGCGACACCAAATACCGCAATAAGCAACTGAATGCCATGATTGATAGAATCAAGCGCCCTGTCCGCTACCGTATTAGGACAACCCCAATAAAACGTTTTGTGCTTATAGTTGAAAATGGAGATTACTCCACCTCTTGTAAATCGATCCAAGGCAAGAGTCATTTGAGTTTGTTTTTATACTATCAGGGTAGCAATTTGAAATCCTTGGGCATTACCGAAACCAAGATTCAAAATGGTAAAGAGGTCTTTGTAAGCAATAATTTTTATGCCTATTCGGAATCTGAAAACATTTTTGAACGCTCGGGAGATATCAATAATTCAGAGGAAGCTTGTATTACAAAATCCTGTGAAAAGAAAATTATGGTGTATAAGTACCCCGCCACCCTTGAAGACATAACCACATATCAATACCCATCTTCCTTTATTCTGAAAAAGTTTGGACTTAAGGGTACAAAGTTATCTGACCATGCCATTCCCTTGGATCGAGAATAACACTGTCTTTAAAAGCAAACAAAAGGTCGTCTGAAAACTGCCTTACCGACCGTTTTCAGACGACCTTCCGTCAAATCGTTATCAAACCATTATTTGGAACGGGGGACGATAAACCTTAAGCAGGAAACTTTCATCGAAGCAGTGGTTTGTGCGACGGGATAGCTTTCCACTCTGCCCTTAGCGTTCAACATACTGAGGCTGCTGTCGTGACGGGTTATGATGCTCTTAGGCTCGGATTTCGGTGCAGGCTCGTTTTGCGCTGTTACCATAGATTTCGGCGGTTCAGGTACATAGCCCGCCAAGCCGAAGCGTTTGATGATTTCGTTTGCGGCATCTGTATAACGCTGTTTCGCTTCTTCGTGTTCCACCACTATATCGTCAAGTGCCGCAGACAAGTCGTTGCCGACAAAGACTTGGTCATAGAAATCCCTAAATATACGATCAACCACGCTCGTGAAGACCATTAAAACAAGGTTTAATGAAAAAGGCCTCTGAAACCACAAATTTATGGTTTTCAGACGGCCTGTTGCTTATGCGGCAAACTATTTGATATGAGGAAAAATAAAACGCATACGCGAAATTTGCATGGAGGCCACTTTCTGCGTAGCGGAGTAATTTTCAATTTTCTCTTGCATTCTGATTTGATGCATATTGCCGTTATAACGGGGAGCCGCGTTTTTAGATTTGTTGACTGTCGGCAGTTCAGCCTCAGCCTTCAAAGCTTCCTCTGCCTCAATCGCCGAAAGTGTAGCCTCATCCCTTACCAAACCGAAACGCTCGATAATGGCATTGGCTTCATCTATATAATGCGATTTGTCCGCGCCATTTTCCAACACCGCATCTTCAAGCACGACCGACAAATGCTTGCCGCAATTTTCGATACGCTCGGCGATGCGCGAATAAACCATCCAACGTTTCAACCTCAATGCGCCTGCATCGTCATTGGGTGAAGCAGCATCCAGTTTAATCAAGCCATAGTGTTTGCCGTAATACAGACGGAACACCAGCTGTTTCAAACCTTCTGTTTCGTCCAGCATCAGATAAAATTCGCGAACTAACAACAGCAAACGGTCGAATGCACCTGCTTTGGACAGATACTCCGGATCATCGGAAGCGAGCGCGTAAATCAGTTTGGACAGCTTGGCGTTGAGTGCGTTATTCATCTTTTTTCCTTTTATTTTTAAGCGATGGATTGTCTTAAGAGCCGTTCCAAAAAATTTGGTTGCATAGCGAAATGTAAATTTTACATGGAAACCAAATCATTCAAAACGGAATAAAAAGTATAAAACGGCAGATTCAAAGGGAATATGCCGTGAATTTTTAAGTGTCTTGCCGTATTTTAACGCAACTATGCTATTTTGTTAAAAAATAGCGCCATCATTTATCTGCCCATCTTCCGTAAAACAATCTGGCAGTCCGACTTCTTCTTGATTAAAATAATTGGCAATAGTCGAAACCTAATAAAGGAACACATCATGAAATGGACAGATACCCAACGCATCGCCGAAGAACTCTACGATTTACACGGCGACAGCATCGACCCGAAAACCGTGCGTTTTACCCAACTGCGTGATTTGATTATGGCTCTGCCTGAATTTGACGATGATCCGGCGCGTTGTGGCGAGCGCATTCTCGAAGCCGTGCAACAAGCCTGGATAGATGAAGCGGAATAACCTTTTCCCTTTTCATCAAACAAGACCTCAGGCTGTTTTTCAGACGGCCTGAGGTCTTTATTAAATCTATTCATACAATTTCGGAAAATTTCGAAATTGACTCATACCAACCTCAAATTTATTATGCAGTCTGACAACAAATAAAAGATATGCAGAAGGTGCATAACCATGAATCACGCTCGAGAAATCGCCGCTTTAAACAACAGCCTTTCTGATTTGAAAGGCGACATCAATGTTTCGTTCGAATTTTTCCCGCCGAAAAACGAACAAATGGAAACCATGCTGTGGGATTCCATCCATCGCCTGCAAACCTTGCATCCGAAATTCGTTTCCGTAACCTACGGTGCAAACTCCGGCGAACGCGACCGCACACACAGTATCGTCAAACGCATCAAACAAGAAACCGGCCTTGACGCAGCCCCCCACCTGACCGGTATCGACGCCAGCCCTGACGAGTTGCGCCAAATCGCCAAAGATTATTGGGACAGCGGTATCCGCCGCATTGTCGCCCTGCGTGGCGACGAGCCACCCGGCTATGAGAAAAAACCTTTCTATGCCGAAGATTTGGTCAAACTGTTGCGCTCTGTTGCAGACTTTGACATTTCCGTAGCGGCCTATCCAGAGGTTCACCCGGAAGCCAAATCCGCACAAGCCGACTTAATCAATCTGAAACGCAAAATTGATGCGGGTGCAAACCACGTTATTACCCAATTCTTCTTCGACGTGGAAAGCTATCTGCGCTTCCGCGACCGTTGCGTGATGATGGGCATTGACGTTGAAATCGTTCCCGGCATCCTGCCTGTAACCAATTTCAAACAATTGACCAAAATGGCCCAAGTGACCAACGTCAAAATCCCAAGCTGGCTGTCTAAAATGTACGAAGGTTTGGATGACGACCAAGGCACGCGCAACCTTGTTGCCGCCAGCATCGCCATCGACATGGTCAAAGTCCTCTCTCGCGAAGGTGTCAAAGATTTCCACTTCTACACCCTCAACCGCAGCGAACTGACTTACGCCATCTGCCATATTTTGGGTGTGCGTCCGCGTTAATAAAACAGACGGCCTCCCCATTCTGATTTACAATATCGAACATTCAGGCCATACCGGCCTGATTAAAAATTCCAACTAGGAGAGTTAACATGACAACATTGCATTTTTCAGGCTTCCCGCGCGTCGGCGCCTTCCGCGAATTGAAATTCGCACAAGAAAAATACTGGCGCAAAGAAATCAGCGAGCAAGAATTGCTGGCTGTTGCTAAAGACTTGCGCGAGAAAAACTGGAAACACCAAGCTGCTGCCAACGCTGATTACGTTGCCGTAGGCGATTTCACTTTCTACGATCACATCCTCGACCTGCAAGTTGCTACCGGTGCCATCCCTGCCCGTTTCGGCTTCGACAGCCAAAACCTGTCTTTGGAACAATTCTTCCAACTGGCCCGTGGTAACAAAGACCAATTCGCTATCGAAATGACCAAATGGTTCGACACCAACTACCACTACTTGGTGCCTGAATTCCACGCCGATACCGAATTTAAAGCCAACGCCAAACACTACGTTCAACAACTGCAAGAAGCCCAAGCTTTGGGCCTGAAAGCCAAACCGACCATCGTCGGCCCATTGACTTTCCTGTGGGTAGGTAAAGAAAAAGGCGCTGTCGAATTCGACCGTCTGAGCCTGTTGCCTAAACTGTTGCCTGTTTACGTTGAAATCCTGAACGCTTTGGTTGAAGCCGGTGCCGAATGGATTCAAATCGACGAGCCAGCTTTGGCTGTTGACCTGCCTAAAGAATGGGTAGAAGCCTACAAAGACGTTTACGCCACTTTGAGCAAAGTAAACGCCAAAATCCTGTTGAGCACTTACTTCGGTTCTGTTGCCGAACACGCTGCTTTGCTGAAATCCCTGCCTGTTGACGGCCTGCACATCGACTTAGTACGCGCTCCTGAACAACTGGACGCATTTGCCGACTACGACAAAGTTCTGTCTGCTGGCGTTATCGACGGCCGCAACATTTGGCGCGCCAACCTGAACAAAGTTTTGGAAACTGTCGAGCCTCTGCAAGCCAAACTGGGCGACCGTTTGTGGATTTCCAGCTCTTGCTCTCTGCTGCACACTCCATTTGACTTGTCAGTTGAAGAAAAACTGAAAGCCAACAAACCTGATCTGTACTCTTGGTTGGCATTCACCCTGCAAAAAACCCAAGAATTGCGCGTTCTGAAAGCCGCATTGAACGAAGGCCGTGATTCCGTTGCCGAAGAACTGGCTGCCAGCCAAGCTGCTGCCGACTCCCGTGCCAACAGCAGCGAAATCCACCGTGCAGACGTTGCCAAACGCTTGGCCGATTTGCCTGCCAACGCAGACCAACGCAAATCTCCATTTGCCGACCGTATCAAAGCGCAACAAGCATGGTTGAACCTGCCTCTGCTGCCGACTACCAACATCGGTTCTTTCCCACAAACTACCGAAATCCGCCAAGCACGCGCAGCCTTCAAAAAAGGTGAACTGTCTGCCGCTGATTACGAAGCCGCGATGAAAAAAGAAATCGCCTTGGTGGTTGAAGAGCAAGAAAAACTGGACTTGGACGTACTGGTACACGGCGAAGCCGAGCGTAACGACATGGTTGAATACTTCGGCGAATTGTTGAGCGGTTTTGCATTCACCCAATACGGCTGGGTACAAAGCTACGGCTCACGCTGCGTTAAACCACCTATCATCTTCGGTGACGTAAGCCGTCCTGAAGCCATGACCGTGGCTTGGTCTACTTACGCACAAAGCCTGACCAAACGCCCGATGAAAGGTATGTTGACCGGCCCTGTAACCATTCTGCAATGGTCTTTCGTCCGCAACGATATTCCTCGCTCTACCGTGTGCAAACAAATCGCACTGGCTCTGAACGACGAAGTATTGGATCTGGAAAAAGCCGGCATCAAAGTCATCCAAATTGACGAACCTGCCATCCGCGAAGGTCTGCCTTTGAAACGTGCCGATTGGGATGCCTACCTGAACTGGGCCGGCGAATCTTTCCGCCTGTCCTCTACCGGTTGTGAAGACAGCACCCAAATCCACACTCATATGTGCTACTCTGAGTTCAACGACATCCTGCCTGCCATCGCCGCTATGGACGCTGACGTCATCACCATCGAGACTTCACGTTCCGACATGGAGCTCTTGACTGCATTCGGTGAGTTCAAATACCCGAACGACATCGGTCCAGGTGTTTACGACATCCACAGCCCACGCGTACCGACTGAAGCTGAAGTTGAGCACCTGTTGCGCAAAGCCATCGAAGTTGTACCGGTTGAGCGTCTGTGGGTTAACCCGGACTGCGGCCTGAAAACACGTGGCTGGAAAGAAACTCTGGAACAACTCCAAGTGATGATGAACGTAACCCACAAACTGCGTGCCGAACTGGCTAAATAATGTGAGTTAGATGAAAAGGCCGTCTGAAAATTTTCAGACGGCCTTTTTTTATTTATCGATATTTACGGCTTCAACAACTTACAAAATCCCTGTCGTTGTATGATGTTCTTCCACTCCTGATGTATACACGTTCTGAGTATGGTGATACACAGTCTCTTTAGTCGTTTCGACAATATGGTTGGCTTCCGACAGAACATCGCTCAATGTCACTTTACTACCGGTCGTATTCACTTTTTTCAGTGCTGCGCCGTTATGGCTATTGCCTTCAGAATACGTGTTGATGTCATTTTCAAAGCGCAGCCATGAATCATACAACTCGCCTTTAATGTCCGTCAGAATTTTGTTGTTGGCCACATTTAAAGATGCCTTACCCTTAGGGTTGGTACTGTGTACGTCTATCAAAGCATCATTCAAATCACCACCAAGTTTCAATGTATTATTGGTGATGTTGTACTCTTTGGCATTGCTCTTTAAATAAGCAAATTCGACGTAGCCGGCAGACTCTTCACGCACGGAAATTTTGTTGTTGTGGATCGTTACCGCCCCATGCATAGCGACATTGCCATGGTGTTCTTCCACATAAACCGGTACCGCGCCTTTCATAATCTTGCCGATATCGGCATCATTGCCGCTGATGGTAATGGTACCGCTGCCCATGCCGTTTTTAGATAAAACACGGTCGTAGGTATCGTTGATGACGGCAATCAGATATTTGGTGGATTCGCCGCTGATCTTGTTGTTTGCCATATTGAGCGTGTAATCCATTTTGCTTTCATGGTTACGGAACTCAATCGCGTAGGTCTGAATATTATTTTGATAAACCGTCAGATTTTTAATGACATTATCGCTGATATCGAAATAACCTTTGTCAGCCGAGTGCAAATCTCTGTATTGGGTATTGGTTTGCACCTGAATACCTGAATACATGTAGTAGTACTTGCCCAAGTCATCATCAACATTCAAACGGAAGCTCGGATCTTGAATAATGGTATTGCCGGTAATTTTGACTTTATCCATAGAAAACTGGCGGTTGTAGGCAACAATACCATATAGCCGGTCACCCGTTAACACATTGTTTTCAATGACAATGCCTGTGCCATCGTGCACATCCAAACCTTTGCGGTAGTTGTGGTCGGTCGTGTTTTTACGGTATGTGATGCCGTAATTGTAGCTGCCGGCAGCCACGGCCATACCGTACCCTGTCCCGCCATCCGCTTCGTGGCCGTTCCAATCCAAACGGTTACCCTCGCCGATAAAGTTTTGTTGGAAACCGATCAGCGCACCGGCAACGCGGTTGTGGTGCAGATACGAATCGACAATACGGTTGTTCTCACCCAAAGGCAGCGCTTCGTATTTTTCATCAATTTCGCCGCTTTGCACGCGCTCTTTAAAGGTCAGCTTATGGCCTTTTTCCGTTTCCAAAGAAGCGGTCGAGGTAAACATCACACCAGCACGGTTGGCACCGGAAACCTCTACTTTGCTGATTAAAGTATTGTCCGCATCGTTCACCAAAATACCGTTTACCTTGCCAAAATAGCTTAAGCCTTTGCGGTAAAAATCAGGGTTGGTATATTGAACCGACAAATCGGCAATGGTTTTATTGTTTTGCCCATCGATCAAGATACCGGCAAATTCTCGGATATCGTCATGGTTGGTGTCCGGATTGAATTCGCCTGTTTGCGCCTTATCAAACGTTACTTTGGTTTTGCCCATGCCCGAACCAAACAAACCACGCGCGCCGGAGACGGTTTTATCCATCACAATCTGATTGGAAATATAGTAAGTACCATCCAAGAAGACCATGGCTTTTTCTTTGTGCGCCGCTTCTAAAGCTGCCTTAAATGCCTGAAGGCTGTCTTTTTTACCCTGCGCATCGGCACCAAAATCATTCACACGAACGTAATTGCCATACTCTTTGGATTCATACACGCGGTATTTTCCGGATAGACCTGCCCTACCTTCGGTATGGTCGTCAATTTTGTTTGCTTTGCCTGAACTGAGGTGGCCGTCGTGGCTATTGATCGCTTTTTTACCGGAAGAAACGCCCGCTATTTTGTCATGGCCGTCTGAATCCTTCAGATTCTTTTTATGGACAATCTCAACGGTTTCTTTTTCTTCGGCAACTCTGTCTTCCGCCTCTTTTTCTTTGCGTGCGGCTTCGAGTTTGGCTTTACGCTCTGCAACCGCTTTTTCGACTGCCGCTTTATGCGCTTCTTTTGCGCGCTCGACCGCCTTTGCTTTGGCAGCGGCAGCCTCGGCTATTTTTTTTGCTTTGGCTTCTTCGTAAACTTTTTGCCTTTCAGCCAGGACTTTTTCCATCGATTGATTAACCGGTTCTTTTGAAACAACGTGTTTGCTCGCCACTTTAGGCGCAATGGTATGTTTACTGGAAACGCTGCTTACAGAAGCAACGCCGGCCCGTGCAACATGCATTTTGGTCACAAGGCCGTCTGAAGATGATGAAGAACTGTCAAATCTTGCTGCCTCCGCCACATGCACCACTTCTCTCGTTACCGTATTTTTACCGCTTAATTGCTTAAGCTCAGGAGAAACCGACGGTATATCCTCCCAATTGTGGGTGTGTATCCATTCTTTTAGAGGAGAAGATGATTTGGAATTTGCTTCAGGTGTGGATGAGCCGTGACGAATGTGGGTACGGCCAAGAGGAGCAAGTTTATGTGACATAATCAGCGTATTTCCTTGTATCGAATATCGCCTTTCCCACCGCACAAGCGTGCAACAAAAAAGCCGATTGATTAAAGAGGTAAGACGGATTCTGTCGTAACAGCAATTGCCTGTATAAAGGCCAAACTGAAGTTGGCCGCTTTGAGAAACTCGGCAGCGTTTCCCCTTCTGCCGGTTTTCTGATTGGAAACGGTCATGGTGTCAGACAGAACCCTTGGATGACTTTATATAGGCAATCTGTCCGCGTACCATGTGTCCGGTTATTTTTGACGGAAATGTATCAGAGTCCCTTTTTAATTGATTAGTTCATCCAAAGTTAAGTTATTTTTGATTTTTATAGCAAAATAAAAATGGTTTTATCTTGCATCGTTTTCCTTTTTGGCTTGACAGAGTGAATCCCGCGAAGCCCAAAAGGAGGGAAATTTTAACACGATATGTTTTTAGCATTCCCTATTTAACTAAATTTACAAAATATACAGAATAAATATCTACAACTGTTTTTAACTTCTTCTAAAAATCAATAAAATTCGATATTTTCAATATGTATTTTTACAACATGCCTGCGCATTATATACCGATTATCTAAAAATACTACCGTTTGTTTAAAAAATTTAGCATTTTATTATCGTTTTCCCCATCAAAAAACCAATAAAAAAGCCGTCTGAAAAAATATTTCAGACGGCCTTTTATATTAACTGCGTTCTACTTAACAAACTTCGACCAACCAGCCGTGTTTGTCTTCTGTCAAACCGTATTGAATGTCCGTAATTGCCTTACGGATTGCATAACCGCGCTCTTGGCTCTTCACTTCGATTTCTTTGCCGTCAATCACGAAAGAAGTTACCGGAGAAATGACCGCAGCCGTACCGGTCAGAATCGCCTCTGCGCCATTTTCCACAGCTGCTTTCAGCTCATCAACGGTAAAGTTGCGTTCGGTAACGGTGTAGCCCAAATCTTTGGCAACAGTCAGCACGGAATCACGGGTAACGCCGTGCAGGAATTCGTCGGTCAACGGTTTGGTAATGATTTCATCGCCATTAATCAGGATAAAGTTAGACGCGCCGGTTTCCTGAACGTCGCCATTCGGGCAGAACAACACTTGGTTTGCGCCATATTCAGCTTTGGCTTTCAACACCCAAGGCATGGCGGAAGCGTAGTTGCCGCCGCATTTCACACGACCCATATGTGGCGCGCAACGGATATGTTCGGTTTCCACCAAGATTTTAACGGGCGAACCGGCTTTGAAATAGTCGCCAACAGGAGAAGCCAAAATGTACAGCAAGGCTGTTTCGGAAGGAGAACCGGCTTTACCGATCACAGGGTCGGTACCGATCAAAGTCGGACGCAGGTACAAAGCGGCAGGCGCGTCAGGGATTTCCTCGGCGGAGCGTTTGACCAATTCGATCAAAGCATTCAAATAAGCTTCCGTTTCAGGACGCGGCAGGTGCAGAATATCTGCGCTTTGCTGCATACGCGCGATGTTGGCGGTCGGGCGGAACATCACGATTTTGCCGTTTGCCTGACGGAATGCCTTCAAACCTTCAAAACATTCGCTGCCGTAATGCAAAGCATGTGCGCCGGGGGCGAGTGTCAGGTCTTTGGAAGATTGCCATTCTACCGGTTGCCATTTACCTTCACGATAAGCGATAACGGGCATTTCAGCGTGGAAAACGCTGCCGAATACAGCTGGGACTGGTCTGCTCATGATGATTGCCTTTCTTATTCTGATTTGTAAGATAATAACTAAAGACTGAACAATACGCCTTTCAATATGGGTTTGACAAGTACCCGTCAGCATTAAAGGCACTCTTCCCATGCCGTCTGAAACATGCCGTCCTATCCGAAATCCGGCAAATCGTTTAAACTGATACCATTTTTCAGACGGCCTGCCCCAACCGCGGCCCACCCGGAGCAACCCATGAAACTCATCTATACCATCATCAAAATCCTGATTCTTCTTGTTTTCCTCCTGCTGGCCATCACCAATACCCACACCGTATCCTTCTTCTACCTGCCCGGCCAAAACGTCAATCTGCCGCTGATTGTCGTGCTTTTCGGCGCCTTTATTATCGGCATCGTGTTCGGTATATTTGCCCTCTTCGGCCGTCTGCTGACCCTGCGCAGCGAAAACAACCGCCTGCGTGCCGAAGTGAAAAAATACGCCCACCTTTCCGAAAAAGACCTGACTCCGGTCAAAACCGAAACACCGGCAACGGCTTCCGACACCGCTCCCAAAGCGTAACGCCACCAATCAATAAAGGAATACCATGGACAACGAATTGTGGGTCATCTTACTGCCCATCGTCCTCCTCCCCGTTTTCTTCGCTATGGGCTGGTTTGCCGCGCGCGTCGATATGAAGACCGTCCTGAAACAGGCCAAAAGCATACCTGCCGGCTTTTACAAAAGCCTTGACGCCCTCGTTGACCGCAACAGCGGCCGCGCCGCGCGCGAATTGGCGGAAGTCATCGACCAGCAGCCGCAGTCATACGACTTGAATCTGACCTTAGGCAAGCTCTACCGCCAACGCGGCGAAAACGACAAAGCCATCAATATGCACCGCGCCCTGCTCGATTCGCCCGACACCGTCAACGAAAAACGCGCACGCGTGCTTTTTGAATTGGCGCAAAACTACCAAAGCGCAGGCTTGGTGGACCGTGCCGAACAAATCTTCCTCGGTTTGCAGGAAGGCGATATGGCACGCGAAGCCCGCCAACACCTTTTGAGCATTTACCAACAAGACCGCGACTGGGAAAAAGCCATCGAGATGGCACAGCTCTTAAGCCATGACGAACAAACCTACCAGTTTGAAATCGCCCAGTTCTATTGCGAAATCGCCCAAGCCGCGCTGTTTAAATCCAACCTCGACGCCGCCCGCTACAACATCGGCAAAGCGCTCGAAGCCAACAAAAAATGTACGCGCGCCAACATCATTCTCGGCGACATCGAATACCGTCAGGGCAACTTCCCTGCCGCCGTGGAAGCGTATTCCGCCATCGAGCAGCAAAACCACGCCTATTTGAGCATGGTCGGCGAGAAACTCTATGAAGCCTATGCCGCACAAGGCAAACAGGAAGAAGGCCTCAACCGCCTTATCGGCTATATGCAGACCTTTCCCGATCTTGACCTGATCAACGTCATCTACGAGAAAGCCCTGCTGCTCAAAGGCGAAACCGAAGCGGCGCAAATCGCTGTCGAACTTGTCCGCCAAAAACCCGACCTCAACGGCGTGTACCGCCTGCTTGGTTTGAAACTCAGCAATATGAATCCGGAGTGGAAAGCCGATACCGATATGATTCGTTCCATTATCGGCCGCCAGCTGCAAAAAAGTGTCATGTACCGCTGCCGCAACTGCCACTTCAAATCCCAAGTCTTCTTCTGGCACTGCCCAGCCTGCAACAAATGGCAAACCTTTACGCCGAATAAAATCGAAATTTAATCAAGCGTTAAGCATTAAAAAAAGGCCGTCTGAAATCTTTTCAGACGGCCTTTTTATTACAAAATATCAAAGCGGTTCAAAACATGGCTTCACACACCGGCAATATTTGCTCAACAACGCTGCTCTGCCCATGCCAACGCCGCTACAATCTGAGCCTCAACATCGGCATTAAACTCGCCGGCACGGTATGCATCGCGCAATTCCGTGCGACGGGTTTCATCTGCCGCAATTTGGTTCAACACCACTTGCGGAAACTCGCTAAACACAGGCCCTGCTTCTTCATGTCCGATTAAAAACAGCGCAGGGATTTTTTGGTTGGTACGGACGATTTCCTGTTGGCGCGGATTATCGAAACGGCTGCTGTCGTCAAAATCACTGCGGGCAATATAGTTGACACGGATATTGGGGTTCAACTCCGCCATTTTCTGAATAAACGGCACAAACACGCGGCAATCGGGACAATATGGTGCAGCGGCAAGCAGCCAGTTTTGCGGACGGCTGATCTTTTTGACCGCCGCTGCCGTTTGCACCGACAGCTCGGTCGCCTGATAAAGCTGCTGCTGTTTCAATTTGTCTTCTTCGGTATCAAAATCCAAATATTCTGTATAAGTGGCCATGCTTTACTCCTGTTCTGTTGCATTGTTTTTCCCTGCCGCGCTGTTCAAAAGCGGAACAAGCAGATTGACGACAAGGTTTTCAAATAACGGCTCTTCAAGCGGCGCTTCGTCCGAATGACCAAACACCAGCTTCACTTCGGTATATTCTTTCTGCGCTTTGTTCATTTTATTACCGTTAAAAACCTCATAGGCTTTTCTCAAGGCGGCATCCCAATCTTCTTTCTTGCCGTACTCCTCCGCCGCGGCAAGGCTAGTTTTGGCGAAAAACGGCAAGGGGGTATTTTGTCCGATTCGGAAATATACCAACCATTCTTTCAAAAGCTCTCTCGCGGCCTCTTGCCCGATGGCGGCATAGGTTTCGGTCTGTCCCAGGCTGATGATATGGGTTTGTCGGTTGGCAACGGATTGAGGGGCGACGGCGCAAAAAATCAAATGCTCCAATAAACGGGCAATGCGGTTGGGCGCATTGTCTTTTTGGTTTTGGAACACAATGTGGCCGCATTCGTAAAGATTGCCGATGGTGCCTTGTACAACCAAGTCGTCAAAGTGTAATTCATAAGGTTCAGACGGCCTTTTGTCACTGCGTATCAGCTCGGCATCTACGTTTTTCGCAGATATTTGATACTGCTTCTGCCATAAACCGCCCAACTCGCCTACCGGCATCAGGCTTTCTGCATTCAGCCGAATGGCCGTATCTTCAAAATCTTCACCTTTGCGCCGCGCATCCAAATAGGCATCGGCAATCCGGCCTTCATGTTGCGGCTCAAACGGTTCGGCAGATTCCCATGCGCCGTCCAAATACGGCTGATCCCAGCTTAAATTTCTCTTCAGCCAAACTTTGACAGGGTTGCGCCAAAAACTGATAAGCTCGCCCTGCTGAATGGTTTTGTCCGGTTCTTCCTGACTTAAAGCCTCAAGGAAAAACGGCTGCGCTTCTACTGGCGGTTGGTTCAGCGCATCGGCGTAATCTTGGCGCGTACTGAAGAGGCCGTCTGAAAGCGCGTCCTTTTGGAAATAACGGCGCGAAAACGCCTGCAAAGGATGATGTTTCACCCATTTCTCCGCCAACTCGCGCCCGCTTCTCCCCGTCATGGCGGCAATAGTATCCAGCAGCTCGCTGATTAACGAAGACGGTGCAAACTCGGCATCATTGCGTATATCGCGGCCGATATAAGACAAATACAGCATTTCGCGCGCGCTAATTAAGGCTTCGAGGAAAAGATAACGGTCGTCGTCGCGGCGGGCGCGGTCGCCTTTTTTCGGATGTTTGGCAATCAGGTCGAACACCGCCGCTTTGGTATTGCGCGGAAAATCGCCGTCATTCAAACCCAACAGGCAAACCATTTTAAACGGCAGGCTGCGCATCGGCACCATACTGCAAAAAGTAATGCCACCGCTCAAAAATCCGGCTTGGCTTTCACTGTCCAAAAAGCGGCGGATATGGCGGATAACGGTTTTACACGGCAACAATCCGTCAAATTCGGCCAACTGCGCCTCTTCCTGCCATTTCGCCAAAGACTGCTCAAACTGCTGCTTGGCGTATTGGTCGTCCGTATCCGGAGCAAACAGTTTCTCCAGCAAATCGCGGCAACGCTGCACCCAGCCTTCCACATCGGCAGGCTCTTGCCATTGCGCCGCCATATCGGCCAAAGTACGGATAAATTCGGCAAAACCGCTGAACACGTCCAACTGGTTGACGTTGCTATGCCACGCGCTCACGCCCTGCCACATGCCGTTGCCGCCTTCGGGCAGCATCCAGCCCAAGGCCAAACGCTCTACTGCCTGCTGCCAAGTAAAGAGGTTGTCTTTACCCTCTCGCATGGTTTGGTCCAAACCCCAATGCACATTCAATCCGGCAACAGCCTCATGCAGCAGCGGCACATCTTCCTCGCTCAAACCGAAGCGTTGCAGCACCAACCGACTTTCCAGCAAAGGTAAAACCTTGTCCACTTCAAACCGGCTTTCCAGCAAGTCCAACGTTTGCGCCAAAGCATACAGCAAGGGCTGACGGCGGCTGAGTTTCACATCTGAAATCGAATACGGCAACGCCTGACTGCCCGCCTGCTCCTGTCCAAAAACGGCTTCGATAAACGGGCTGTAGGGCTCGATGTTCGGCGTCAAAACGGCAATATCGTGCGGCTGCCAGTCGGGATTATTTTGCAACACCAGCGACAGCTCTTCTTTCAAAATCTGCAATTCGCGCAAAGGGCTGTGCGCCGCAACGATTTTGACCGAGCCGTCGTTCAACAGCTTGTCCGGCTCGACACACACCGGATTGCCGTCCGCATCGTGGACTTGAACCCAAGCCTGCTGCGCGTCTGCTTCGCCTTCTTCCTGTTGATATAAGCGTTCAGACGGCATGATTAAGTTTTGGATATCGTTTTGCAGGCAATGCAACAAGGTATCGTCTTTTCCCTCTTCATAAACCTGAATATCCTGCTCGGTTTCCACTTCCGACAGAAAATCAAAGAAATCGCGCCCCTGCTTGCCCAAAGAAGCCAACAGCGGATGCCCTGCCTGCGACAAATCCGCCTCATCGCCCCTTTTCAAAATCTGTGCCTCGTCAATGACCTCGCCCCAATATTGGCTGCTCGGATTGAGCGCAAACACAAAAACATCGCAATGCTTGGAAATTTGGTGCAGCAGTTGCAGATACATCGGCGCCATTGTCGAAATGCCGAATACAAACAACCTTTGCGGCAAGACCGATTTATCCAACTGCGCCAACAATTTTTCCCACAAGGCCACGCGGTGCGGCGCCGATTGGCTGCCATCGTCCAAATAACGCCACAACCGCGCCTGCCAATCCTCATCATCGCCCAAGCCCAGCAGCTTCCCTGCCTGCCACGCATCAATCCAATCCGGCCGGTACACCAAATATTGGTCGAAAATATCCGCCATTTGTCCGGCAAGCTGATAATCCGCCGATGCCGAGCTTTGTAAATAACTTGCCAGCTTCAGGCGCACGTTTTCGTATTCCGGGGCCGTCTGAAACGCTTCGCTGCGGAACAAATCCAGCAAACGCCAACGCATGACCTCAGGCGAAAACGGGCTGAGCGGCGGCACATCGGGAACCAATTTACGCATCAGCTGCCACGCCAAACCGGCCGGCAGGCTGAACTTCAAATTCGCCGCCACGCCGAGTTTGCGCGCAAAAAACACATTCAGATACCGCCGCATCCCCTGGCTCTGCACCACCACTTCTTCCTGCGCCAATACCGCATCCAAAGGCAAGGCCTGATGAATATGCGCGCACATTTCGGCAAGCGCTTCCAAACGGTCGGACTGATAAAGATAAAACATAGCAGACAATCTAAAAAACAATTGCCCACATTATAATGCCATTAGGACAAATGCTTCAGCAGAAGCAGCAAACAAAAACACAGGCCGTCTGAAACACATCGCTTCAGACGGCCTAAAACAAAACAAATCCATCGGCGGCCAATTATTAATTATTTATCGACCCCCTGTACAAACCGGCTTCTCCTATCCTATAATTCCCCACATTCGGAATGTAGCGCAGCCCGGTAGCGCACTTCGTTCGGGACGAAGGGGTCGGAGGTTCGAATCCTCTCATTCCGACCAAATACAAAACCTGCTTGAATCCAAGCAGGTTTTTTACATTCGGCAAGCCTATACTTCCGGCGGAGGGAAAGGCGCGCCTTCGGGATGTTTGTAGCGGTTGTACATAAACAAATATTGTTCCGGAAAACGGCGTATCCAATATTCGGTATTTTCATTGATCACGCGCGCATCGTTCTCCTTATCGCCGTTCAATTCGCCGCGCAATGGCTCGATGTGCAAGACAAAGCCTTTGCCGTCGGGCAGACGCTCGCCGCAGAAAAACAAAGCTTTCACACCTTTGACTTGCGCCAGCTTGCCCGCCAACGTCATGGTGTAGGCAGGTTTGCCGAAAAAGTCCACCCACACGCCGTCGCCGCCTTCTTCCGGAGACGGCACATGGTCCGGCAACACAATGGTCGCTTCGCCGCCGCGCAGGGCTTTGATGATTTGTTTGACGCCCTGAATACTGGTCGGCGCAGTCTTGCCCTTGCCGCGCACGCGCCCTGCCTGCATCACCGCATCAAAAGCCTTGATTTTCGGCGGCTTGTACATCGCCGTCAGCGGAAACGGCAGCTGCTGGCTGATGTAGCGGCCCGCCAAATCATAGCTGCCGATGTGCGGCGTGATAAACAGCAAACCTTTGCCCGCGCTCAAGGCCGTCTGAACATGTTCCCAACCGTTGACGCTGACAAACAGGTTTTCAATTTCTTCAGGCCGTCTGAAAAACGCCACCGGCAATTCCAAGCCGCCTTTTGCCGTTTCACGGAAAACTTTTTTCACCGCCTCGTCCGTCGGGTTCAAACCGGCAAGTTTCATGTTTTCAAAAACACGCCGGCGATCTTTCGACAGCACGCGAAAACCCAAACCGCCCAGCAGGTTGCCTAATTTGTGCAACCAAGCCAAAGGCAGCGCGGCCAAAAATTTAAAAACAAAGGTAACAAGCGTTTGCATAAGGTTTTACCAAAATGAAGTGGACAGATTGTAAACGAAACAGGCCGTCTGAACAAAACCGACTTCGGGCAAATATATTGCGGCACACCTGCTTTTCTGCTACTATCCGCGCTGCATTAAGAGTTGGGAATTCCATGCCAACCTGCTTTTCAAACGGAAAGGTAAGGTGGACGGTTGAAAAACCGATGTGGCTCGCCAGAGCAATCCAAACCCGCTTAATGCGGGAATTTTTTTGCCTGTAAGAAACGCGCAACAGGATTCCGAAACAGCAGGCAAGTGCGAATGTTTCTCACTTGTATAGAGAAAAAGCGGAGTTTTTGTTATGATTTCCGCTGTCCGAAATAAAAGGCCGTCTGAAAACACAGCAGCCTGTTTTTAATGAAAGAATAGCAATGAGCGAATATCTGTTTACTTCCGAATCGGTATCCGAAGGCCATCCGGATAAAGTTGCCGACCAAGTATCCGATGCGATTTTGGATGCCATCTTGGCGCAAGACCCCAAAGCGCGTGTCGCCGCAGAAACCTTGGTCAACACAGGCTTGTGCGTATTGGCAGGCGAAATTACTACCACCGCCCAAGTGGACTACATCAAAGTCGCACGCGAAACCATCAAACGCATCGGCTACAACTCCTCCGAGCTGGGCTTTGACGCCAACGGCTGCGCAGTCGGCGTGTACTACGACCAACAATCCCCCGACATCGCCCAAGGCGTGAACGAAGGCGAAGGCATCGACTTGAATCAAGGCGCAGGCGACCAAGGTTTGATGTTCGGCTATGCCTGTGACGAAACCCCTACCCTGATGCCGTTTGCCATCTATTACAGCCACCGCCTGATGCAACGTCAAAGCGAATTGCGCAAAGACGGCCGCCTGCCTTGGCTGCGTCCTGATGCCAAAGCGCAACTGACCGTGGTTTACGACAGCGAAACCGGCAAAGTAAAACGCATTGACACCGTCGTCCTGTCCACCCAGCACGATCCGTCTATCGGTTACGAAGAGCTGAAAAACGCCGTGATCGAACACATCATCAAACCGGTTCTGCCGTCTGAAATGCTGACCGACGAAACCAAATACCTGATCAACCCGACCGGCCGCTTCGTCATCGGCGGCCCTCAAGGCGACTGCGGTCTGACCGGCCGTAAAATCATCGTCGATACCTACGGCGGCGCAGCTCCGCACGGCGGCGGCGCATTCTCCGGCAAAGACCCGTCCAAAGTGGACCGTTCCGCCGCTTACGCCTGCCGCTATGTTGCGAAAAACATCGTTGCCGCTGGTTTGGCAACCCAATGCCAAATCCAAGTTTCCTATGCCATCGGCGTTGCCGAACCGACTTCGATTTCCATCGATACTTTCGGCACCGGCAAAATCAGCGAAGAAAAACTAATTGCCTTGGTTCGCAAACATTTTGACCTGCGCCCCAAAGGCATCGTCCAAATGCTCGACCTCTTGCGCCCGATTTACAGCAAATCTGCCGCCTACGGCCACTTCGGCCGCGAGGAGCCTGAATTTACTTGGGAGCGTACCGATAAAGCAGCCGCATTGAAAGCAGCCGCAGGCGTATAAAACGACGATAAAGGTCGTCTGAACAGGCATTTCAGACGGCCTTTTTTACATCTAAATATTCAAAACCTCTTTACGAACGACACATCGTATTTTCACAAAACAGCGTAACAAATTTTAGATTGCCATGCCGCCTGTGTGAATCTACATAAATAAATTTGAAAGAATGCATCATGAAAAAATGGCTGCTGGCTGTTTTACCTGCCACCGCACTGGCTGCTCCGCCTCAAGGCTTTTATCAAAATTACCAAGACTGGGACATTGCCTGCGACAATACCGGCACCTGCCGTCTTGCCGGATATCAGGCGGACGAAACAGAAACGCCGGTTTCCATCTTGTTTACCCGAAAAGCGGGGGCGAACGCCGCCGTTGCCGGCGAAGTTTCCCTGCTGCCGTTTAACGACGATGATAGGCAACTCGCCCGTGTGGCGGCCCGCAACGAATTGATGTTGAACGGCAAATCACTGGGCAAATTGGCGTTGAACAAAAAAGGCCAAGGCAAATTGAACAGCGCGCAAACCAACGCCTTGCTCGAAGTGTTGAAAAAAGAAAGCAAAATCAGCATCCGCGCCGGCAAATATGAATGGCACTTGTCCGACAAAGGCGCGGTGGCGGCGATGTTGAAAGCGGACGAATTCCAAGGCCGTCTGAACACGCCTTCCGCGCTGATACGCAAAGGCAACAGCAGTCAGGCAGTCCTCAGCCCGCAGCCCAAACCCGTCATCCGCGCCGTTGCCGTACCGAAAACAGCAGGCGATATACTGGAACAAGACACACCGCGCCACAGCGCCGTCATGAAGCTGCTGCGCAACAGCAACCGTGTTTCTGAAGGCGACGATAATTACTGTTACGCCCTGCACAATAAAGAGCAAATGGATTGGAACCGCAGCCTAAATATTTATCCGCTCAACAAACAACAAGTTTTAGTGGAGGCCGTCTGTATCGGCGGAGCCTATCAAACCAGCGGCTACTATGTCATTGCCGACAAAAAATTAACCAAAATCGAACAAGTACTGCCACCAATGACATACGGCGGGCACGGCGGATTCGATGAGAAAACAGCCACCCTTAGCGGCAGCTTCAAAGGCCGCGGCATAGGTGATTGCTGGTCGGGCAATGCCGCAGTGTGGGACGGTAAAACGTTTGTCCGCAGTGAGGAACACACCACCGGTTCATGCAAAGGCTTCACAGGCGGCGCATGGCTGATGCCTATTTTTGAAGCCCGTGTTGAGCGTTAAAAGACACGGAATATTTACGATAGAAAGCAAAGGCCGTCTCAAAATTCCCGTTTTCAGACGGCCTTTTTCCTTATACAATAGCCACTTGAATTTCTATATACATTCTGAATAAAGGATACGGATTATGTTCGGCAAACAACTTTTTGAAGAAGTCAGCTCCAAAATCAGCGAAACCATCGCCAACAGCCCTGCCAAAGACATGGAAAAAAACGTTAAAGCCATGCTCGGCAGCGCGTTCAACCGCATGGATTTGGTAACCCGAGAAGAATTCGACATCCAACAACAGGTTTTGATTAAAACCCGTACCAAGCTGGCCGAATTGGAAGCCCGTTTGGCCAAACTCGAAGCCGCCCAAGAGCCTGAAGAAGCTGCTTTGAAAGCTGCCGAAGAAGCTGCCGAAGAAGCAGTTGCCGAAATCGCACAACAAACCGAAGCCGCCGAATAAGGCCGTCTGAAACATGTCGCTTGCTTTGGTTTACAGCCGCGCCTTAAGCGGTATGAACGCGCCGTTGGTCGAAGTGGAAGCCCACCTTGCCAACGGCTTGCCACATTTCAATATCGTCGGTTTGCCCGATACTGAAGTCAAAGAAAGCCGCGACCGCGTGCGTGCCGCCATCATCCAAAGCGGCTTCGACTTCCCCGCCAAGAAAATTACCGTCAACCTCGCACCGGCCGACCTCCCCAAAGAATCCGGCCGTTTCGATTTACCGATTGCCTTAGGCATTCTTGCCGCATCGGGACAAATCAACCCTGAAAAGCTCGCGCAATATGAGTTTGCCGGAGAATTGGCGCTGTCCGGACTGCTGCGTCCCGTACGCGGCGCGCTGGCCATGGCATGGCAGGGAATGCAGGCCGGCCGTTCGTTCGTCTTGCCGCAAGAAAATGCCGAACAGGCTGCCGTCATGCGTGGCATTGCGGTTTATGGCGCACGTTCTTTGGGCGAAGTGGCCGCCCATTTAAACGGCATCGAACCGTTGACACAAACCGAATGCAAACTGCCACAAAGGCCGTCTGAACAAAGTAAAATACCCGACTTAGCCGATGTCAAAGGCCAACATACCGCCCGCCTCGCCTTGGAAATCGCCGCAGCAGGCGGACACAGCCTGCTGATGATGGGCCCTCCGGGTACAGGCAAATCCATGCTTTCGCAACGTTTGCCCGGTATCCTTCCGCCTTTGACCGAAGACGAATTGGTCGAAGTCTGGGCATTGCGTTCGCTCCTACCCAACCATCAACAGCAACTCGACAACAACCGTCCTTTCCGCAGTCCCCACCACAGCGCCAGCTCGGCCGCCATGGTCGGCGGCGGTTCAGACCCGCGTCCGGGTGAAATTTCATTGGCGCACCACGGTGTGTTGTTTTTAGACGAATTACCCGAGTTTGACCGTAAAGTATTGGAAGTATTGCGCGAACCTTTGGAAAACGGCGAAATCCATATTTCCCGCGCCGCACGCCAAGCCGTTTATCCGGCCAAATTCCAGCTCGTCGCCGCCATGAACCCCTGCCCTTGCGGCTATCTCGGTCATCCGTCCAAACCTTGCCGCTGCACGCCTGAAAGCATCGCCCGTTACCGCAGCAAAATTTCAGGGCCATTACTCGACCGCATTGATTTAACCATCGAAGTACCCAGCCTTTCCGCTGCCGAGCTGATGCAACAAGAAGCCGGCGAATCCAGTGCCGCCGTATTAGAACGCGTTACCGCCGCGCGCAAAATCCAATACGGCCGACAAGGCAAAGTTAATGCCGAATTGAGTGTCAGCGAGCTCGATGGCAAAGCCCGTATCCAAAAAGAAGCGCAAGAAGCCTTGGGAACCATGCTCGAAAAACTGTCCCTTTCCGCTCGAAGCTTCCACCGCATCATGCGCGTTGCCCGTACGCTGGCCGATTTGGCAGGCGACGAAGAAGTCAGTAAAACCCATGTGATGAAAGCCATCGGTTTCCGTCGCGCCCTCTAACTTTTCAGACGGCCTGAATCTTTATGTTTAAGTAAAACTAGAGTAAACAAAGCATCAGGATTTTGCCGTCCATAACGGTTATTGATAAAATATCAAATTCAAACTCAGACAGTCTCCCTTCAGGCCGTCTGAACCCATTATTACAAGGTAAGTCATGAAAAAATCTACACAATATGGTAAAGGCTTGGCCGGTTTCTTTTTCGGCCTGATACTGGCAACAGGTATTATTGCCGGTATTTTGTTCTTCCTGAACCAAGGCAACCAAAACGTTTTCAAAGAGCTGACCCAGCCTAAACAAAGTGAAGAACCTGAAATCCTGAAGCCTCAAGACAAAGCAGAGAAACGCCCTGCCACCGACAATTCGTCTAGCCAAGCAGATGAAGAAAAAGCCAAAGCTGAAAAAGAAGCGGCGGAGAAAGAAGCCAAAGCAAAAGAAGCGGCTGAAAAGGCTGCCAAAGAAGCTGAAGAGAAAGCGGCACAAGCAGAAAAAGAGGCTCAGGAAAAAGCCGAGCGTGAGGCCAAAGAAAAAGCGGATAAAGCTGAAGCAGAAAAAGCCGAACGCGAAGCTAAAGAAAAAGCTGAAAAAGCCGCCGCCGACAAAGCCGAACGTGAAGCCAAAGAAAAAGCTGCAAAAGCGGAAGCAGAAAAAGAAGCCGCCAAGAAAAAACTGGCCGAGAAAAAAGCCGAATTAGAAAAAAAACGCGCAGAAAAAGCCAAAGCTGAAAAAGAAGCTGCCGATAAAACTGCAAAAGACAAAAAAACGGCCGACCAACTGACCGACAAACAAAAAGAGCGTGCCGAGCGCAAATTGGCTGAGAAAAAAGCAGCCGAAGCCAAAAAACAAAACAAGCCGACACCTGAGCAAATCCTCAACAGCGGCAGCATCGAAAAAGCACGCAAAGCTGCAAATGCCTCTGCAACAAAAGAAAGCAGCAACGCCGCTGGCAAACAATCGGCAGAAAAAACCGAAGCAGCTGCCAACAGTGGTAAAAAGGCATTCCTGCAACTTGGTTCATATGCAGACCGCTCCAGCGCAGACTCACAACGTGCAAAATTGGCTATTTTAGGTGTGTCTTCCAAAGTGGTTGAATCGCAAAACGGCGACAAAACCATTTATCGAGTTCAAAGTAACACCATGCCGCAGGAAGCCGCTGTGAAACTGCAAAAAAACCTGCAAGGCCATAATATCAACAGCTTGATTCGTTCTACCAAATAATGGAATCACTGATGAAGCAGCGTATGAAACAAACCATTGCCGCACTCAGCCTGAGCCTGCTCAGTCTGAGTGCGCAGGCTGCTATCGAAGGCGTGGACTATACCGTTCTTAGTCGCCCTATCCCGCAGCAGCAAGCCGGAAAAATTGAAGTGCTAGAATTTTTCGGCTACTTCTGCGTCCATTGTTACCATCTCGATCCGGTTTTGTTGCAACACAGCAAAACCTTCGCCAAAGATGTTTCCTTACGGACAGAACACGTCGTTTGGATGCCTGAAATGTTGGGCTTGGCCAAGGTAGCCGCTGCCGTCAATATTTCAGGTTTGAAATATCAGGCCAATCCAGTCATCTTCAAAGCCGTTTACGAACAGAAGATTAACTTGGCTGATGCAAATGTATTCCGCACATGGGTCGGCAAACAGACAAGTTTTGACAGTCAAAAACTGCTTCAAGCCTACAACAGCCCTGCTGCCGCATTGGCTGCTGCAAAAATGCAGCAATTGACGGAAACTTATCGAATTGAAAACACACCAACTGTCATTGTCGGTGGTAAATACAAAGTCAATTTCAACGGTAGCGACTGGAAAGCCGGTATGAAAACCATAGACGAACTCATCATTAAAGTCCGCCGCGAACAATCCTCAAAACCACTTTAACTATTCAACAAAAGAAAGACGGCCTCAAGGCCGTCTGAAAACTTATGGACATTCTGATTTTATTTAAAGCACTTATTCTCGGTATCATCGAAGGTTTAACCGAGTTCCTCCCCATTTCAAGTACCGGTCACTTGATTGTATTCGGCAACTTAATGAATTTCCGAAGTAACGGAAAAGTATTCGAAATCGCCATCCAGCTCGGTGCCGTATTAGCCGTCGTATTCGAATATCGCCAACGATTTACCCATATCATAAAAGGACTAGGCAAAGAGCGAACAGCCAATCGATTTGTGCTGAATTTATTTATCGCGTTCATCCCTGCTGCGATTGTTGGCCTCTTATTCAGTAAACAAATTAAATTGCATCTTTTCAACCCGATTACCGTTGCTACCATGCTGGTATTGGGCGGCTTCTTCATTTTATGGGTTGAAAAACGCCAAACAACAGCCAAACCTAAAGTCAACCATGTCGATGATATGCGCCCAATTGACGCATTTGTTGTAGGATGCGCCCAAATTTGTGCCCTTATCCCTGGGACATCACGTTCAGGCAGTACCATCATGGGTGGTATGCTGTGGGGGCTGGAACGTAAAACGGCTACCGAATTTTCATTCTTCCTTGCCGTACCAATGATGATTGCGGCAACAGGTTACGACATCTTAAAAAACTACAAACTCTTTACCTTGCAAGATGTCGGACAAATTGCCATCGGTTTTATCGCAGCATTTATCGCCGGTTTATTAGCAGTAAAAGCTTTGCTGAAATTTGTTTCCAGTAAAAACTATGTTCCTTTTGCCTACTACCGCATCGTATTCGGTGGTCTGATTCTCCTTACTTGGATGCTAGGCATAGTCAGCTGGAGCGAATAATCGCTCCCTTCATTCTCCTCAAAGGACGTGCCCGCGCACGTCCTTTTTCTTCTCCTTTATCCGCGTCCCCCCTTTAGATCAGATTTCTACCCCGTAAAAGGCCGACACTCCGCATCATTACCCCTAAATATCTCCTCGCCGTCCGCACAGCTACCCTTCCCCTTCATCTTC